>NZ_JBSZCP010000064.1:0-7240 GCF_054166785.1 Cyanobacterium sp. | reverse complement strand
TTCTATAAGATCTTTGCAACCTGCATCAATCCGATCCAGAGCGTCTTCAATTTGTTCATCAGCAAGGATAGGTGATATGCCACGGCAATCTAAACCAAAAATGATTTTGTAACTTTCATCTTTTTTCTTTTCTAATAAGGTCGCTCCAATCTTACTTTTTCCTTCCCTGTACTCTAAGAAGGCGATCAATTGAAAGTTATCCTCAAATGGTTTTAGAGCCTTGTTTTTTCCATTAATCGGATCTTTGATCCTTTTTATCCCTATCTTCTTCGCCATCTAGTATTAATACCTCATAATATGTTATTGCCCTTACCCAATTAGGTTCTTTCATCAGTCTGCTAAAAAAGTGATGGTATCCGGGGGCTGTCAAAAACCACCAAGTCGAAACGCCCCACACGATAAATAGAAATGTTTGGATTAGGGAAAAACCTAGCATCTGTCTCCCGAAGTAGAATCCCAGCATGGCTATTATTCCCCATGGCAAAACTTGGTCAGCAGGAATTAGAAAGATAGTAGGTTTTTTACCTAGTGATTTATTTACATTAATCATCTATCTAAATCAGGCTTACCGCAAAGTCTCCCGCAGTTACAGCAAACAATACAATAAGAGGTACTTTAGCTGATTCGATCCATTCCTCGTCATTCTGTTGGGCTTTCACAGCCTGGAATATAGAGAAGGCTATATAAAGAATTAATGCTAATTGAAGGATACCAAAGCCGAAGTTAATAATTTGAGTTGCTCCATCCCCCCCCGCATTATTACCTAAAATACTGGTTATTTTACTTCTTATATTTCTAAAGAAAATACCTTCGTTAGTTCCTGAACCTTCACCTGCCTGAGCATTAGCACTAAAGGCTAAAATATCGCCAAACCAAATAGAGAAAGTGGCAAACCACAACATCGGGTAAAATCCATACCTTCTAATACAGTTATTAAACCAGTTATTTTTAAAATACTTTGAACTAAAATAGCTTAATAAATAAATAGTCAATACTGTTGTTAATATAAAGTTCAATGGGGTTAACTCACCGAGTCTGACATAAGATGACCATATTGATAAACCAATACTTATAGATGTTGCTATTAATAAATTATTTGTTGATATTTTATTAATTTTATTTTTAATTGTTTTCTTTTTCTCAGCTAAAAATGTTACAATCATTTTACTATTATTAATTATTTGATAAACTTGTTTAATAATACTTAAGTATTTTAACTTGCCATCAAAAAAATAAACAGTCTCAAATATACCTATATAACAATTATCGGGTTTATTAGGACATCATTATAATAAGAGTAAAATATTTTGAATTTAGAAGAAAATGCCAGCACCATACAGTCCTGATTTAAGACTTAAAGCTTTATCAGCTATTGATAAAGGAGAAAAAAAAATTAATGTTTGTAAAACTTTTAATATTAGTAGAAATACATTAAATAACTGGTTAAATCAAAGAGATAGCATAGGTCATATAAAACCTAAAAGAAAAACTAAATCAGGTCCTAGCCCAAAAATATGCGACCTTAAGGCATTTGAAAAATTTGTTAAAACTCATCGCCATTTGACACAGAAAGAAATGGCTCAAATGTGGCCTGAAGATGTCAGTATAATGAGAATATCTGAAGCTTTAAAAAAAATTGGCTATGAAGCAAAAACAATATGGATTCATAAACAGGAGAAAATTCTTTAAGTATGAGATATGACAATTTATAATTACTATTTTTGAGCAAAAATGATTAGGACTATATCAATCAAATATTAATTATTTTGTCCTAATCAACTTGTTATTAAAGTATCATCTTTATTTGTGAAAGATTATTAGTCATATTTTTTCCATTTCCTTATAACTAAACAGTAATCTATTAATAGCACCTTCAGCCGTAGCCAAATCTGACTCCTTCATAAAAGCTCGAAGTAAGTCAATGGTGCTTTTGTCACAGTGTATAGAAAAACAATCCTTACCCTTTTTCACCACATCTGGGGGTAAAGATAAGTCTTTCTTTTTCGGCTTCCTTATCTCCTGTTTAACTTTGGCGATAAAACTATGGGATACTTGGGCGATCGCACTTAGTTCCCTTAAAGAGAGCTTAGACCACTCAGAATCATTAAGGAGAGTCATCACGACCTTGCGTTTATCAGCATTACTGCGAGAAAGTCCATGGTCAGTATTAACCGAAAGAGAAAACAACAGAGCATCTCTAAAAGTGCCGTAATGAACAATGGCAGAAATAGCATCAAGATTAACTCGTTTTGCTGACTCAACCCGATGAAAACCATCCACTAGATAGTAATGGGAATCGACCATGAAAACAATAATGGGAGGGAACTTAACCCCTTTTTTGAGCTTACAGGTGTAATCATGAACAGTGGGCTTACTCATTCTTGTCCTTGCCTGTAACCTTTTATCAACAAGGATTTGGTCAAGGGAGAGATTTATTAAATTACTATTGGTGTAAACATTTATACTTTGATTAGCAAGTCGATTTTGAAGGTATGAGAGCTTCCAATGATTAGAAGTACCATCATCCAAATGAACCTCCGCTACTATCTGCCCCTGATACCACTGTAAACGTTTACAGTATCCTCCATTAAACTTACAGCCCGTATAATCTTGATCAATATTTACTTTAATTAAACTAGAGGCGATCGCACTGTGGGGAGTATTAAAACCAGACCAAAGAACCCAAAATTCACAGATATTAGATTTAACACAGCCAATCACTTTTCCAACTTTATCTTTGTAAACAACCCAATCGTCTATCCCAATATTTTGAGGATTATCATGAAGTAAAGCGTTGTTAATCATTTTAAGCCCCCACAACCTTAGATGTAGAGAAACCAGCCATGAAATCGCTGAGTTTTTTCAAAGCAGTAAGATTAACAGGTATCTTTTCAGTAGAAGAAGAACTATCTTCCATTACTGAATTGTTTACACTACGGGGAGATGATGAACTCTGATTACAAGGATTAATAGCATTAATGCGAGATAGAACGTTAACCTGTTCTTGGGGAGAAATCGTATAACCATGATTCAGACGCACCCTAACATTATCAACCTTAGCCAATGATTCCTGCTGGTACTGACTCCATTGAATAGGGAGCTTCGCTGGACTATTCATAAAACAAAGAGTCACATTTGCCTTCGCTTCATGGATTTTAATATTGAACTTTTTCGCCCACTTCTTCGCTAACCACTCATGGAAATGGGGATCTAGTCTATTACTTACCTTCCAATCACCCTCTGGCGGTATCCAATTATAATTACTGTAAACGTTTACACTATCAGTTCTTTCAACTATACTACGCTCGGGGATATAGTGCTTAAGGTGATGCGAATGGCAAGATACCGTGGTTGATGTTTCTTCTAGGGGAAAAAAGTTACGTTCATTGGAGTTTGATTGATTTACTTGATCTTCTTTTCTTAAATTTTTTCTCTCTGTCTCTTGTTCTGAAAAAGTATGTTTTGTTTGTTTAGTTTGAATAGTATGAGGAGAGCTATAATCTTTACAAGGCAATACTTCTGGAATTAATTTTGGGTTATTTAACCCATTGGGAGGGTTATTTAGTCCATCATCAGGATTATTCAACCCACTGGTTGGGTTATTTAGTCCATTATCAGGGTTGATTAAGCCTAATGCTTGCTGTGAATCGGTTTTAGCTTTTTTATGTCTTACTCCTTTAGCATGATGAGCCGATTCATTGTAACCCTGCCATCCAGTAACTTTGTAATCATAAAGATTATATTTTCTTAACTTCCTCATATCTTTAATTACAGTGTCATAGCAAAGTCCTATTTGCTCTGCTATTTTTTGTGGAGGAGGTAATGGTTTGTAAATTCTTTCACCATCTTTTTTATGATCAGCAAAAGGATCTAGCATCATTAAATAAGCCCATAATTTCCACTGAGAAGCTGTTAATTTATTGCTGATAGCAGAAGCTAAATCTTTTTTTGTGACTATACAAAATCCTCGCAAGTCCTGCGGAGAAAATTCTTGAGGACATCTAATTTTTCTCATTTAAAACCTCACTATTGTAATAACTTATAGTAAAAATTAAGTTATAAGTTCTTATTCTTCTTAACCAATCATAAATATATTTACTAAAAAAAATAACGCTAATAAATAATGTTATGTTATGATTTTATTTGACATATAGTCTTACAGCAAGTTAGTTAACGATGAGTTCAAACATTAACTAATTTGCTTTTAGGACTGGTTAAGAAGTTAAAACCTTCTAATACTTAAATTCATTTATTTTTGGTAAGAGATTGTGATAAAGCCTCTTGCCTTTTTTTAAACAAACTTTTATTTATATTTGCTAACTATTGATTTTAGCCTATACTTAAGTATAAACCCATAAACTTTATTATATATAGAAAGATATATAAATTTCAACTTAAATTTGAAAGTTATATAAAGTAGAAGTAAAGTAGTTATTCACATATCCCTTTATACGTATATGGATAAAGAAAAACATGAGCGATTAATTAGGCTGTTAACCCTGATCAAAAATAGTATGAATGAGCGTGAGTTAGCCAAAAAAATGGATATTCCATATCACACGGTTCATGCTTGGTTCATCGGTAGAGCAAGTCCTAAAGTTGATAATCTCAATAAAATAGCTCACTACATGGGCATCTCTGTTAATACTTTACGGGACAAAATAAATCAAGATTCAGACCTTAATAGTCGCCCCCAAACTTATGTAGGTTGTTACGAGCTGGTTTATCACCTTAATGATGAGGAGAAAATAAAACTAGCAAAGCAATTACTCCATGATGCGGTGCATTAAAGTATTGTTATTAACGCTTATTGATATGGTATATAATCAAATTGTAAATTTCAAACTAACAACAATTAAAAATAAAAACTGACAAGGAAAAACCCCCAATAGTTACCAGTTACCGAGGGATTTACGTTCCTATAATCTTGTTACTTCGCCGTTTCAAGAACTTTTATCAATGTTTTTAAAAACATTTTTATTATAAAAGCTAAATATCAATTTTTTGATATAGTGCAATGGCTTTTCGGTCTGTTCTATGAACCGAAAATTATGCTAGAATCAAATTAGCCTATATGCGGTCGCCCAAATCTAGCTACCTGTAATATTTCCATAATTAGTAGGATCACGCACTACGAAAAAGAGCAAACCCTAAGACATAAATATTCTGATGAATTATTAACACTGACAAAGGATAAAGCGATTCTCGTTGGTGAGGGGGAAAAAGTAGCTGATAATGCGATCGCCCACGGGCTTGTTTGTTTATCGCTCGTCGGCTCAGGAATAAAATCAAAAAGTGATTTCACCGTACACCACAGGCTTTATGAAGAAGCGATCGCACATGGGGTAAAACAGTTGATTTATCTTGCGGATAATGACGAAGCTGGTATTACTCAAGCAATTCGTTTCTACAAGGCTTGGCAGGAGTTTGATAGCGAGGATTTGGATATACTGCTTCTGCCTACTCGTGCTTTATTTAAGTTAGTAGGGCGATCGCCCGAACCCAAAGATGATTTTGCGGATTTAGTTCCCTTTCTCACTGAAGATTTTAAGGAGCTTCTGGAGTCTTTGATTCAGATTGAAGGCGATAACTATACTACTGAGCTACTTGCCCTAGACCATCAATATGAGGGATTACTTGAGGAAAAGAAAGAAATTAAAAAAAGTAGTCCAGAACTGATTAGGTTCAAGTCGGTTAGCGATTTTTATTATGCCCTTAAAGATATTTATGGAAATCGCCTTAAATATAATGAGATGTTAAGGATTGTTGAATTGGATGGTGAACCAGCAGATTTAGAAAATTTTTACATTCATCTTTCCTTAAACGAAGGATTTAAAGTTACGAAGCAATTAGCTTACGATGTAGCGGTTGAATTAGCAAAAAATAATAATTATCATCCTGTAATTGATTATCTCGATTTGGTACAACCGAAGTTGTCCGTAGATATAAAGAAATTATCTACCTTATTTTTTGGAACGAATAACAGTCTTTTTGATGAGATGATTTATCGAACGTTAATCGGGAGCGTGGCAAGGCTTTATGAACCGGGCTGTAAGATGGATACCGCTTTGATTCTTCACGGAAAACAAGGAGCTTACAAGAGTACCTTTTTTAAAGTTCTTTATGGTGCTGATTTTTTCTCTGATAGTGTGGCAGGTACAGATAAAGACGATTTATTGGTGTTGCATCAACGATGGTGTTGTGAATTAGCAGAAATTGAAAAGATAACTACTAAGAAAAAGGCAGGGGAATTAAAAGCCTTTTTGAGTCGTGCTGAGGACAGTTTCAGAGAACCCTACGGACGTATTATTAAAACTTACAAAAGGAAAAATGTCATTGTAGGTACGGTAAATGAGACTGAATTTTTAGTAGATCCAACTGGTAATCGTCGATTTTGGGTAGTTCCAGCTTTTCAAAAAATAGATTTAAAATTGGTAGCCGAGTTAAGAGATAGCATTTGGTATCACGCCAAAAATGCTTATTTTGCAGGGGAACGTTGGTATTTATCAGACGAACGTCAAGAAGAAAGCGAAAAACTAAATCAGACCTATATTTATCATGACTCATGGGATAACGAAGCCCTTGATAATTACCTAACTGGTTTTGAAGAAATTGGTATAACTGTTCGTGAAATTCTTACCAATCATTTCGATTTTTTAATTGAACAGGTCGGAAAGCCACAGGAAATGAGAATTACCAAAATTTTGTCTCAAAAAGGATGGCGAAAAGTCCAGAAGCGACACGATGGTAAAAATCGAAAATGCTGGATAAAAGATAATTAATAGTTAATTGCTCCCACAGGGGGCTTTTTTTATCTCTTGCAACCACCTTGCAACCACCTTGCAACCACCTTGCAACCACCTTGCAACCACCTCAAACCCTTACTATATCTAAGTGTAACCACTGCAACCACCTTTTTACTCTATAGAACCCATTTGGTATCTAGTAGAATATTGAGATGAAAACATGGAGAAATAGAAGGATGGCATATTCTAGCAGTCTAAGTGATGAAGAATGGGAAGTAATCAAACCTCTGTTACCAAAAAAGAAACGAACTTGTCCACCAAAGTGGTCTAAAAGACAAATTTGGGATGGTATTTTTTATCAACTCAAAAATGGCTGTAATTGGTCTGATTTACCCAAGGATTTACCGCCTTATTCTACAGTTTACTGGCATTATAAAAACTGGAAAAAAGAGGGTATCTTTGAAATGGTGATGTGTGAGCTTCATAAGCAACTA
>NZ_JBSZCP010000063.1:0-27180 GCF_054166785.1 Cyanobacterium sp. | reverse complement strand
GAAAAATACAGGCGGAGGGAACAGCCGTCTCTGCATCTGGAGGATCGGTAAGATCAAAAGGCGGGCGTAAATCTGTCTTGAGACACGAACCTGTGAAGGATGAAGCTCAAATCTCAGCGTAGCGGATTTGAGTAGTTCACAGTGACAGGGTAATTTTGCAAATGATTATAAAATATTAACCATTGCCCATTGTCTATTCCCCATTGCCTATCCTAATGTCTTTACTCACTGAATCCCTAAAAAAATACTTCGGTTATGATAGCTTTCGCCCCGGGCAAGAGAAAATAATTCAAGATGCGATCGCCCATAAAGACCTTTTAGTTATCATGCCCACAGGGGGTGGAAAATCCCTCTGCTTTCAGCTTCCAGCCCTCTTGCAAAAGGGTTTAACCATTGTAATATCTCCCCTCATCTCCCTCATGCAAGACCAAGTTATGGCATTACAGGATAACGGTATCGGGGCAACCTACCTTAACAGTACCCTCAACTATGAAGAAGCAAGAATGCGTCAAAGGGAAATTTTGGCAGGGAAAATAAAACTCCTGTATATCGCCCCTGAAAGGCTCGTAAGTGAAGCATTTGCTCCCTTTTTAGACACCGTCGCCCAAAAAATTGGTATTTGTGCCTTTGCCATCGACGAAGCCCATTGTATCTCAGAATGGGGTCATGATTTTCGCCAAGAATATCGTCAAATGAAATACTTACGTAATCAATTTCCCCGAGTGCCGATTATCGCCCTCACCGCCACCGCCACCGTCAGGGTACAAAAAGACATCATCAAAGAATTAAACCTGCGTAATCCCCAAATTCATCGCTTCAGTTTTAATCGTCAAAATCTTTACTACGAAGTACAACCCAAAGAAACCCGTGCCTATAACCAACTACTCCATATTATCCGTTCTCACCAAGGTTCAGGAATAGTTTATTGCATTAGCCGTAAAAGTACCGAAGAAATTGCCGATAGATTAGCCAGAGATGGGGTTAGCGCCCTTCCTTACCATGCAGGATTGAGCGATAAAGTGCGATCGCACTATCAAACCAGATTTATCCGAGACGATGTACGCATCATGGTAGCCACCGTCGCCTTTGGTATGGGCATCAATAAACCCGATGTGCGCTTAGTAGTACACTACGACTTACCCAGAAACATCGAAAGCTACTATCAAGAATCGGGCAGGGCAGGAAGAGACGGCGAAAAAGCTAATTGCATCCTCCTATATAGCCTTGGCGATAAACAAAAAATTCATTACTTCATCAGACAAAAAAGCAACCCCCAAGAGCAAAAAATTGCCTATGCCCAACTAGCAAAAGTAATTGAATATGCCGATACTAACTATTGTCGTCGTATCCCTCAACTCAACTATTTTGGCGAAAAATTTAGAGGTAATTGTGGTAACTGTGATAACTGCCTAAACCCCAAACCCATAGAAGATTGGACCATTGAAGCTCAAAAATTTTTGTCCTGCGTTTATCGCACCAATCAAAGATTTGGTAGTAAACATATCATAGACGTATTAAGAGGCTCAAGGGATAAAAAAATCTACGAATATGGACATCACCTATTATCCACCTATGGCATCGGAAAAGATCATACCAGCGATGAATGGAAAAATCTAGCCACCTCCCTCGTCTATCAAGGATTAGTCAGACAAACTACCGACGGATATAATATCCTCAAAATAAACGATCAAAGCAAAAAAATTTTAAAAGGAGAAACCAAAGTATATATCGCCGTCAAAGGTAAAACCGTTAAAAAAATATCCAGAGATTTAAACTCCCAAGCCATAGAAGTAGAAATTTTACTAAATCAACTCAAAACCCTACGAAAAAAATTAGCCGACTTAGAAAATATTGCCCCCTACGTCATTTTTCACGACTCCACCCTCAAGGTGATGGCACAAATGCAACCTGACACCAAAGCAAAATTTGCCCAACTTTCTGGGGTAAACGACTATAAATTACATAAGTATGGCGATATATTTATCTCAGAAATTAGAACATTTATCCAACAAAAACAATTACCCTTCCAACTGCCTACCAATACTCAAATGAAAACCCTACAATTGTATCAACAAGGATTAGGTATTACCGACATTGCCAAAGAAAGGGGTTTGTCTGTTACTAGCATCGTATCCCATCTGAGCGAATTGATAGAATTGAATCAACCTGTTACCATAGATAATTTTGTGACAACCCAGAAACAAAAGGTTATCCTAGATATTCTCAAAAAGGTAGGACATCAAAAATTGAAAGATATTAAAGAGCATTTACCCGATGAATATACCTATGATGAAATTAAATTAGTTAGGGCATGGTTTAAAAGAATTAATAATTGAGAATTGAGAGTTGATAATGAAACTTTAATCAATATTATGGTTTAAAAGTGATTTTGCCCTTAAAAATAATAGATCTAAATAGGTTATGATTTATCGTCAATTTTCATAAGAATGTCATATTTTTTTCGTGATTCTAAAATAGAGTAGTAAATAGTAGTCATATTAAATTACTGATTATTAAAATTTAAGGTCAGCTCTTCATTTTTTTATTTATAATTTATATCAATTTTATATATGGATAATATACTGTTAAATAGATACGAAATCATCAATCATTTAGGGACTGGGGGATTTGGAGAAACCCATCTTGCTAAAGATTTACATAGCCCTACCCAAAAAAGAGTAGTGGTAAAATCCCTCAAACCAATCCATGATAAGAGTAAGTCCGAATTAACAGAAAAATTGTTTTTAAAAGAAGCCTCTACCCTAGAAGACTTGGGGGAAAATTGTAAACAAATTCCCACTCTTTATGCTTACTTTCACCACGATGAAAGATACTATTTAGTACAAGAATATATACAAGGAAAAAGCCTTAATCAAATAGGTGTTATTTCCCCTGATAGGACTAAGGAAATTTTACTTTCTTTTTTGGAAGTATTGAAATATATCCATAGTCAAAATATTATCCATCGAGACATTAAACCAGAAAATATCATCATCCGAGAAAAAGATAATCTACCCGTGTTAATCGACTTTGGGGCAGTAAAGGAAAAAATGGGGAGTTTTACCACCGCCGATGGCTCCATTGTCAGCTCTGTAATTGTTGGTACAAGGGGTTTTATGGCTCCTGAGCAAAGTTTGGGGCGTACGGTTTTTAGTTCCGATTTATTCGCCCTTGGTTTGACTATGATTTATTGTCTTACGGGAAAATCTCCCATCGAGTTTCCTTCTGATACGGTTACGGGGGATTTGCAATGGCAAGATTATGTGCCAGATTTAGAGCCTCGTTTTCAGGAAATTTTAGAAAAGGCTACAAAAATAGATATTCCTAGCCGTTATCGCAGCGCCGAGGAAATGTACCAAGATTTATTGGCTATTATGGAGCAAAATATTCCCATATCTAGCCCCGTGGCAACCACCAGATTATCTTCCCCTTCGGATACTTTTGTAAAAACTCAGGTAATAACTCCTCGCCTCGACTACGAAGCCCCAGAAGATTCGGATTCTACTTTTGCTTATCCCCTCAAGGCAATTATGGGGGTATTGGTAATATTAATGGCATTAATAGCAGGTTTTTTCTTTGCCCAACCTCGGCAAAATAATCAGCTAGTGGTGGGTAATGATAATGGGGTAGAGGAGGAGGTTGATGGAGAGGATGACATTGTAGATGGGGAGGAAAATGAGGAAACGGTGGTTACTTCCCCTGTGCGTCCAGAAAATCCCCCTGTAACTCCTATCGCCCCTCAAAATCCCGTGGTTTCTGATGATAATTCTTCTAATCCTCCCCCTGTGCAGGATGAAAATTCTGGGGGAAGTAATGCCCCTGAGAATCCCCCTGTGAATAATGATAATCCTCCTCCTAGCCCTCCTTCTACTCCTCCTACTCCCGAAATTCCTCCCACTGCGCCCCCTGCTAATACTCCTACCCTCTCAACGGGGGAAGCGGTGCAGACTGTACAATCGTTATATTCCTATGTGTCGTCAAGGCAGTTTGACAGTGCGATCGCACTTTTTTCTCCATCCATGCAAGGTCAATTTAGCCGTAGTTTTTTCCAGCAATTCGATAAAGTGACGGTGGAGGATTTGAGGGTGACATCCCAATCAGCGGATTCTATTACCCTAGTAGGTTCTAACACTTATCATTATCCTGATGGTACCACCCAAAGAGAGCAAAGAAATTTTACCATCACCTACAGTAATGGAGTACCAAAAATTTCTTCTTCTCAATTTATTAGGGTGACGCAGTCAAGACAATAAAATTATTGAATGTGAACAAATTACTATGGTTCTTCTTCATATTGTGCGATCGCATTTTTAATAATGTCGTTACCAATGTCAGAAAAATCAGATTTGGAATAAATGGTAACCAAAATAATTGCTGTTTCTGTTTTTACGTAATAAATAACTCTATAACCGCTACTTTTTCCTTTCTGAATATCACTATTTTTTACACGAACTTTAAAAACTTGATATTTAACTCCTTTGATTTTATCTCCAAGTAATTCTCCTTGTTGCAGTTGCTCAATTAAGGGTTGAATATCAGTACGAATAGAGCGATAGCGTTTAAAAAGTTCTCGTAAATCTTTTTGAAAACGTGGTGTTAGTTCAATGTGAATTAAGGGTGAGCTATTCTGCATCAATACCTTCCCACATTTTGTCAAGAGGAATAGTTTTACCTGTTATTGCTTCGTGTAAACCTTGATAAATTCCTTCTATTAGTTTTTCTGTCGAAGTTTCATGGGCATCTGTATTCTCTTGACCATTATTACTTAAAATGATTACTTCTACTTTTTGACCAGCTTTAAATGGTAAATCAGTTAGAGTTAATTCCTGAGAATTATTGATGGTTAGATGTTTTTTATAAACATTCATATAATTAATCACTTTTAGGTCAATTTTGATTTTAGCAATTCCTTGAACTATTCACCCGTTAAGCTCAGATACCAAATAGCACACCCTATCTCTATCTGACTAATTAGTAATCACCTCTTTGAAGCGAATTTCGTCCCGATGGGGATCACAATAAGCCACTTGGAGCATGAATGTTTCTCCTAATTTTACAGGGCGATCGCACTTATAGGGAAATTCTAAACCTATATCTTCAAATAAAATCAAAGCAAGACGATCATCTTCCCGTAACCAACGCAACATCAACACTTCCCATGTCTCATCAGAATGTTGTTGTAAATATTGCAAGGTCCAATAACGGTTAGTTTGTCTTTCCACCAATACCGCCTCGGAAGAAGTAGAAGTAACATTAAAGAGAATGGACTGCATCTCATCCCTTGCAAAGGGTAACTCATCCCCCCGTAAATGGGCTTTAATTTGAAAATGAGCTAGTAAATCAGTATAGCGACGAATGGGAGATGTCACCTGAGTATAGGCATTTAAACCCAAGCTAGAATGACGGATGGGAGATAAACCCGTTTCACTTTTGGGCATACAACGGCGAATGGCAGACGAGCGCACGGGGCCCGCTGGCAGTAAAATCAGTTCTTCATGGGGGGGTAAATCAGGCTGAGGTTGTCCACGGAAAGGCACGGGAATATCATGCTCTTGGCAAAAACGCCCTGCCACTTCCCCCGTCAGAATCATCATTTCCGCCACCAAGGTACGGGAAAAGGAATCATGTAATAACTCAATGGTTACATCGTCTTCTCCTTGTACTTTAATAATCGCCTCTGGCATAGAAATCATTACCGAGCCATTATCTCGGCGCCATTGCGATCGCAACTTAGAAGCCTCTGCCAATTGTTTAACTTCTGGTTCGGCCTGTATATCCAAATGTAGCATTTCGTCCACATCATGGTAAGTAAGGCGGTAAGTGGGCTTGATATAGGTAGAGTGTATTTCATAATCCTTGATCGCCCCAGATTCATCAAGGGTAACCCCAAAACTAAGGGCAGGGCAAATTTGACCTTGCACCAAACTCATAGGTCCGGTCGCCAAAACAGGGGGAAACATGGGAATCATGCCCGTGGGTAAATATAAACTGGTACTACGTTTACGGGCTTCTAAATCTAGCTCATCATGGGGATTAATTAAGCGAGTAGGATCAGCAATATGTATCCAATAACGTAAACTGCCATCGGCGAGGGTTTCCACACTCAAACCATCATCAATCTCCTTGGTGCTTTCATCATCGATGGTATATACCTTGTGATGGGTTAAATCTAGGCGAGGCTGAAGATCTGGTATTTCTATCCCTTTAGAAATGTTATAAATGATTGATTGAGCCATTTCTGCTACCTCTAAAGGAAAGTTGTTAGGATAGGAGCTACGACGCAAGAATAAATTCTCATGTTCGCTCCATAATTTCAGGTCAATCAATAACTGCCATGCTTCTTGAACAGTTTTAGATCTATCAATGTTTTCTAAAATCTCTTGGGCTTGTTTTGGAGGGTTATCGGGTTGTAATACCCATCGCTCAACAAAATCTAGTTTAATCAAATCATTATCTGTCCATTGAACTTCTTCCCCCCTCAAGGCTTGGTTTAATCTCTCGAAAAATTCTTCTTTTTCCTTCCTTTTTTGGGTTTCAATGTCGATCTGATGTTTTATTTCCTCTACTTGGGTGGCAGAGCGAGGTTCATAAACATCGGCTTTCTTTTTAAAGTATATTTTATCCTCAGATAATAGTAGGTAAGATGCGTAACAAAGAAGGGGGGTTTCTTCAGAAAAAATTAACCCTGCAAGTTCTGCTGGAGTGATGGGGGTTGATTCTTCTACTAATAATTCCCAAGCGATTTCTAGGCTAGAGGGATCTAAATATTTCTCTACTTCTTGACTAAACTGTTCAATATCTGAAGGTTTAAAGGATTCACCCTTCACATGATAATCAATTTTTTGCGGTCTAACCTTATGATTAGTCCCATTTTTGTCTATGGCAATCCAATCTTTTTTTCCTTCTGGTTTGTCGATAACTGCTAAACGGCGATCGCCATTAACCTTAAATTCTACTAGTGTTCCTTTTTCCACCCTGAACCCTTCTTACTATGATTTGATGAGCAACATAATCAAGTTTAAGATTATTAGGCAAATGTGTAAAGCCAAACCCTAATCAAACATTAATCCCAGAAATTATTAAGAATAATTAATAAAATTTTAAAATATTCTTTAAACAAACACTAAATATAAACTAATCCCTTACCATTGAGATAAGATCAATATACTTGTTAGAGAAAAAATACAGAAAATTTATTGGCAAAATAAAATTAGTTAAATCATAGAAAAGTAGCTAAAATTTAAAATAATGTTTCCTTTTCTTGACATAAGATAAATTGTTATGAAACGAAAACAGCTGAGGAATTAGAGAAAAAATATTTTATCCCCTAAAATAAACTAACTTTCTTCCCCATTAATCGTACCTAAAATTTTCTGTTTATTATTAATAATTAATTAGATAAAATTTTCTCTGACATAAAAAAGATCATTAAGAACAAATATCATTTAAGACAAAAAATATGGGTAAACCAACAGGATTTTTAGAATTTACAAGGGAATTACCAGTGGATAAAGATCCCCTTGAGAGAATCAAAAATTGGGATGAATTTCATTTGCACCTACCCGAAGAAAATTTAAAAAATCAGGGTGCTAGATGTATGGATTGTGGTACGCCCTTTTGCCATACGGGGGAGTTGATTAGTGGCATGGCCAGTGGTTGCCCTGTAAATAATTTGATTCCTGAGTGGAATGATTTAATTTACCGTGGATTGTGGCAAGAAGCCCTAGAACGTCTCCACAAAACTAATAATTTTCCTGAGTTTACGGGGCGGGTATGTCCTGCCCCCTGTGAGGGTTCTTGCGTTTTAGGTATCAATAACCCCCCTGTAACCATCAAAAATATTGAGTGTAGCATTATTGACCATGGTTGGGAGCAAGGATGGGTGACGGCGAATCCTCCCGAAAAAAGGACGGGTAAAAAGGTTGCCGTTGTTGGTTCTGGCCCTGCGGGGTTGAGTGCAGCAGCCCAGTTGAATCGGGCTGGACATTGGGTGACGGTGTATGAAAAGGGCGATCGCCCCGGGGGACTATTGATGTATGGTATCCCTAACATGAAGCTAGATAAAGAAAAAGTGGTCATGCGCCGTATTCGGGTATTAGAAGAAGAAGGCATCAAATTTGTATGTAATACCGAAATCGGTAAAGATATAAGTGCAGAAGCATTGACCAAGGAGAATGATGCCGTAATACTCTGTATTGGGGCTGGAAAACCTAGGGATTTACCCATCGAAGGGAGAGATTTAAAAGGTATCCATTTCGCCATGGATTTCCTCACCGCCAACACCAAAGCGGTATTAGACCAAAATTCCGTAGGATTAATTTCTGCCGAGGGAAAAGACGTGGTCATTATCGGGGGTGGTGATACGGGTACAGACTGCGTGGGTACTTCTGTACGCCATGGTTGCAGTGCGGTAACCCAACTAGAAATTATGCCCAAACCCCCAGAAATAAGGGCAAAAAATAATCCTTGGCCTGAATATCCCAAAATTTATCGTCTTGACTATGGGCAAGAAGAAGCTGCCGCCAAGTTTGGGGATGACCCCCGATTTTATACCACCACCGCCACTAAGTTTGAGGGGGATGATAATGGTAACGTAAAAGCAGTTCACACCGTACAGGTGGAGTGGCAACGCAACGAGGATGGGCGGTTTATTCCTAACCCCATCGAAGGTACAGAAAAAATTATCCCTGCCCAACTGGTACTACTCGCCATGGGTTTCTTGGGTCCTGAACAGTTTTTATTGGATCAAATGGGCTTAGAAAAGGATCACCGTAGTAACATTAAAGCCGATTATGATGATTATGCCACCAGCATTCCCAATGTGTTTGCAGCGGGGGATTGTCGTCGGGGTCAAAGTCTTGTGGTGTGGGCTTTTAACGAAGGTCGTGGAGTGGCTCAAAAGTGCGATCGCTTCCTAATGGGCTATAGTGACTTACCAAAATAAGTCTTATATAACAAGGGGTTTAAACCCCTTGCCTCGGAAATTGATGGGAAAAAATCTAATTCATACCCACCAACTTAGCACTCAAATCCCATAACTTAAGAGCCTTATTCTGGTCACTAGCCTCATTGGAAACCTCCTGAGCAAAAGATTCTCGCCCTTCTTTTTGACGATTACCCCAACTCCAATAAACCCCAGAAGTAGCAAACTCATCCTTATCTACTACCATGGCAAGTCTTTCTCCCGCCAACTCCTCCGATACATAACCCCCCGTCACATTCTTTTGAAACACAGGGAATATTTTTTTAAACAAAGAATAATGGTTACGGAATAAAGCAGTTTCCGCCACACAACCGGGGTAAAAAGAATTGAAAATAATCTTTGTAGAATCATGATAACGACGGTGTAACTCCTTCATGGTTAGGATATTACACAATTTACTATCCTTATACGCCTTCCCAGACTTAAATTTTTTGCCATTAATCATAGAAATGGGTGCCTTAAATCCTTCCTCCATACCCTTTAAATTTCCTAAATCTGGGGGGGCAGGAATGGGGATTTTACCGCCTAATTCTTTGGGGTTAGCCGTGACAGTACCCAAAATTACTAGACGAGGATGGGGATTAGACGATTTTTTAAGATCCTCCAACATCAGATTGCAAAGAAGAAAATGCCCTAAATGGTTAGTTGCCACGCTAATTTCATAACCATCTTCACTATACATAGGCTCTTTTAGCAGAGGATAATATACCGCCGCATTACAAACTAAAGCATCAAGAGTTCTGCCCGTGGCTCGAAAATCTTCCACAAACTTACGCACACTGTTAAGGGATGCTAAATCAAGGTGAATAATTTGATAACTATCTTCGGGGATACCTACTTCCTTAGCAACTTTTTGGGTTTTTTCAAGGTTACGACAAGCCATGATGACGTGCCATTTTCCCGTTTTTGCCAATGCTTTGGCTCCTTGTAAACCTACCCCTGATGATGCGCCTGTGATGATAACCGTTGACTTTTGATCTTCTACCATATTTATTTGCTTTATTTTATCGCCGATAAGTTTATGAATTTTTAATCATCAATTATTTTAATGATCCCATAGAACTATATTTTCTTTTTCTAAGTTTCTTTAAGCTAGAAGTTATATTTTTTAATATTTCTTTTTTTATTTATCTTGGCGAGGTTCAAATTCCAGTGTACCGTTATCGTAGTTTAGGCTTTGAATAAAGAAGTCTTCTATTTGATTATCTTCCCCAGCTATTAATACTTTTGCCTGATGTCCTTTTTCTACAATATAGTTTCTGTCGCAATGTTCGTAAGCATAAATAATTAAAATATCTCCTTTCTCACATAACAAAGCAGCACCCCCGTTAGGACATATTTCCCGACTACCCCTATTCCCCGGAATAGCATAGGTTGACCATCTCTGAGCATTGTTCAAATTAGCAATTTCTACTTCCTCAAGGGGCAAAATACCCACCATTTCCATTAAATCAGGATCAATAGTAATACTGCCCACATAATTAACATTTGCCTCCGTCACCCTCACTCGATGCAACTTAGCGTGCATTAATTTAATAGTTTTCATAAAAAATAATATCGGTGCTACTCTAAAATGAAAAATTCTCCATAACCATGCTACATTGTCCCGACAAACTTCCCAAAAAGATGGATAATTTTGAAGAAAAAAGTCACTTTACATAAAACTCGAATTGTGGATAAATAAAGGATACAATCAAATATCACCGTGCTAAATAAAAAAATTAGCGTCATCACTTGTAAGTTTAATGACTACTGAAACATATATTAACCATCCCACTTTTGGACTACTTTACAGATTGTGCCTCATTGAGAAACAGGAAGAGTTGTTTACCACTCTATATGCTCAACGACTTTTTTTTAGGGTGAAGGTTGAACAAAGAGAAACTTTTTTTGAGTCCCTCACGCGCTCGGAAGCTAGATTATTAATGGAGAGTAAGCTAAGAAATTTGAGAAGTAATGGAGAATGGAATGCTTACAAACAGTTGAATGAGGTTTACCAGCGCACTTTCCAATAAGAATAACGAGAGAAAGAAAACTACCTGCTTGGAAACCAGAAAGATAAGTGAGTCGTAATGTCCTAATATAAATCAATAGTGAGTGGTATAAAAACAGGTTTTTTTTGATGGATAGTTCAACAGTTGCCCCCATAGAAGAGATAAGGAAAATAATACCCCCCAATGTTCGTTTGATTGCGGTGAGTAAAACCATGCCCGTAGATAGCATTCGCACGGCTTATAACGCAGGGGTACGAGACTTTGCAGAGAATCGATTACAGGAGGCTTTGGAAAAACAAGAACAGTTACGGGATTTATTTGATATTTGTTGGCACTTCATTGGACATTTACAAAGTAATAAGGCAAAAGGGGCGGTGGAGAATTTTCCTTGGATTCATTCTATTGATAGCCTAAAAATTGCGAAGAGGGTTAATCGTTTAGCTCAAGAGGCACTTTCTGCGGGGATAATAGCCGATTTACCGCAGGTATGTTTACAGGTGAAGATATTACCCGATGAGTCGAAGTATGGTTGGGAAGTGGATGAGTTGTGGCGTGATGTGGAAGAAATTAAGGGGCTTAAGTGTTTACGCTTGAGGGGTTTAATGGCTATTCTACCTTTGGGGTTGTCTGAGGATGAAACTCTGGGGGCTTTTAAAGGGGTAAAAATTTTGGGTGATAAGTTAAGGGCTGATTTTGGCTCAGATTTTAACCAGTTATCTATGGGTATGTCGGGGGATTATCCTTTAGCCATTGAGGCGGGGGCTACAATGATTCGTTTAGGTACGATTATTTTTGGGAAAAGGCAATAGCAGTCCTAAATCAAATAAAGAATTCATTATTCACTGAAAAATATCAAAAAATAATATTCTTGTTACTTCTCGTTTTTTTCTTTAGAACAAGTTTCGTTGTCAATCTAGGATTGCTACACATTTTAATGATAAGCTAATAAAGCTATGTTGAGCCTCTAATATTATTATTTTTTCTTGTAAATTAATAACTATTTAGAATAGGGGTTAAATCACTATTTAAATTAAGTCGGCTTGATGACAAATAACGGCACACACGGCAGAAAATAGGGTAATTGCGGCGGCTACTAAGGGATTTTGTCCCTGACTTACGGCATAAGAGGTAATAATTCCTGCACCAATGGCGGCGGTTAATCCTGCAGTTAATAGATCTTTTTCTTGAGGTCTTTGCATAGCTTTTAAAAAAGTTTTTACTTATTAAGTATCTAAGATAACATTCCCCACGGAGCAATCTTTTTTTTTGTCAAGAAGATTTATATTTTGCTATATTTCTTTACAATGGTTGATGACCAATTATTAACTATGTTGTTTTATATTTTTTGTCAATATGCTATTACCTCCTCCTTTGAAAGTAAATGATCGATTAATGGCGATCGCCCCTTGTGGTACATTAAGAGAAAAAGAAAAGGAAAAATTTTTAGCAGGGTTAAAAGTCTGGGAAGATAGGGGCTACCATATCGATTTAGAGGAAAACTATCTAGCCCAAGATGGTTATTTAGCAGGGAGTGATGAGATACGCAGACAAGCGCTCCAGAAAGCATGGACAAATCCAGAATACAAGGGCATAATTTGCGTCAGGGGAGGTTATGGAGGAGCAAGACTTTTAGAAAATTGGCAGTGGATGCCCATAGATAGCCCCAAATGGTTGATCGGTTTTTCCGATGTCACCACCCTATTATGGAGTCTTTATCAAGAAAATATTACAACCCTTCATGGTCCAGTTATTACCACCATTAGCCAAGAATCTCCCTCCTCACTACAAAGACTATTTGACTACTTAGAGGGGAAAGCCGTGGCACCTTTAAGGGGAAAAGGATGGGGCGGTGGAAAACAAAAAGGAAGGTTGTTGGGGGGTAATTTAACCGTAGCCACTAATATGTTAGGTACTCCTCTATGTCCTAGTTTTGATGGGGTTATCCTTGCCCTAGAAGATGTGGGCGAAGCTCCCTATCGCCTCGATAGAATGCTGACTCAGTGGCGGTTGATGGGAGTATTAGAAAAAGTAAAAGGTATCGCCCTTGGGCGTTTTAGTGGTTGTGATGTGCCTAAAAATATCCCTAGTTGGACGGTAAAAGAGGTTTTAAAAGAAAGATTAGGGGGGTTAAATATTCCCATTGTTAGTGATTTACCGTTTGGTCATGATGGAGAAAATGCTTGTTTACCCTTGGGGCAAATGGCTTACATTGATGGGGATGAAGGACTTTTGGAAGTAGGATAACAGCATAGATAGTTATTTATTTTAAATCCGAGGTAATCTATGTTTAAAACCACATAATATTTCCCATGAAATTGTCCCGATAGTATTTGCCCAGTCATCGGCACTTACTGCTATATCTTCATCTCTGCCGATTAAAGTTACTATATCTCCTACCTTAAACTCAGGAAAATCCGTAATGTCTAACATAATTTGATCCATGGTAATATTGCCTATTTGTTGTACATATTTACCGTTAATTATTACTTTCATTTTATTAGATAAAAGTCGAGGAACTCCATCGGCGTACCCGATTCCGATGACGGCAATGGTGGAGGGGCGATCGCACTTAAAACTATGCCCATAACTAACTCCCGTACCCATGGGAACTTTTTTGATGTGGGTAATACGGGTTTTTACTTCCATCACAGGCTTGAGGGGGATTTTTCCTCGGAGATGGGGAGCAGGATATAAACCATACAAAGCTAAACCAACCCTAACCATATCATAGTGCAACTCTTGACCCACCATCGTTCCCGCCGAATTGGCTAGATGCACCATCGGAATGTTGATATTATTCGCTTTTAGGTCGTTAATAGCCTCTTTAAAACGCTCATGTTGTAAGTTCATTACCGTGGGGTCAAGGTCATCAGCGGTAGCCAGGTGAGAATAAAGACTCTTAATGTGTACATGGGGAGATTTTTTTATTTCCTTGACAAAAGTAAGGGTTTCATGCCACAGTGTACCTAATCTGGACATTCCCGTATCAATTTTTAAATGTACAGGTAAACTTACCCCCAAATCAGAGAGAGTTTTCGCAAAAATAGCTCCCTGTTCAGGGTTACAAATAGTAGGCTCTAAATTCCATTGGATAATCTCTTTTATTTCATCGGGGGTATTGATAGCACCTAAAATCATCATGGGATGGTTAATTCCCCCTTGCCTGAGTTCTATTCCTTCCGATAAAGTTGCGATCGCCAAGTAGTCTGCCCCAGACTCCAAAACAGTTTTAGCCACGGAAACTGCCCCATGACCATACCCATCCGCCTTAATGACGGTCATTAACTTAGCCCTGGGAGCGAGAATCTCTTTGAGCTTATGTACATTGTGAGCTAGGGCTTGATGATCAATTTTTACCCAAGCTCGTTGGGTTCGAGGGTTGAAATCAGGGTTAGTCAAGATTTCCATGGATGAGGAAGAAAACAATGGATGATGAACAATTACAATGTACTGAATTATTCCCTAATTATCAATGATGGAAAAGAGGTTTTCGTAGTCTTTTTAGTTTTTTTCGATACCCCAAAACTAGCGATGGATTCCACAATACCAAAGGCGAGGAAGTTGGTAAGTAATGATGAACGTCCATAACTAAGAAAAGGTAAAGGAATCCCTGTAATGGGTGCTAACCCTACCGTCATGGCAATGTTAATAATGGCTTGGAAAGCAATCATGGCTAAAACACCAATGGCAATCAATGAACCAAAATTATCCCTTGCTCCCATGGCAATGACCACTAAACGCCAACACACTAACCAAATTAAGGCTAATATTACCAAAGAACCCACTAAACCGAATTGATCTGCGATCGCACTGAAAATAAAATCCGTATGTTGTTCAGGTACAAAATTTAATTGGGTTTGAGAGCCATTCATAAAACCATTACCCCATAACCCCCCAGAGCCGATAGCAATGCGAGATTGGATCAAATGGTATCCCCCCCCTAAAGGATCTTGTTCAGGGTCAAGGAAGAGCGTAAGCCGAGCTTTCTGATAATCTTTGAGCAAGTCCCACAAAAAGCCCCCCAATTTACCACAACTATAGTTTACGAATAATACTAAAATACTCCATAGGGCGCGATCGGGTAAAGTAAACCAAGCGATTAACACCATTAGGGCAGTAAAAACTACCCACCCCGGCAGGAATAAATTGAACAAAAAAGCCGAAAATAGAGGAGAAAGCATGAGGATAATCCAACCAAAATTAGCATTTGCCCAATAAAGCATAGCCAAAGTTACCACCCCAAAAACGAGGGAAGTACCCAAATCGGGTTGAATAAAAATTAATGCCCAAGGTACTACCACCACCCCCAATGCTTTAAAAATACTAGATAACTTAGAAGCATCTTGATGGTGAAGAATAGCCGCAAGGGTTATGATAATGCCTAGTTTGGCAAATTCCGACGGTTGTACATTAAAACCAGCAATATTAATCCAGCGGGGCGCACCGTTTACCGTAATCCCTGCAAAAATAACCACCAGTAACGATAGGTTAGTAATGCCATAGAGTAACCAATGAAATTTTAAAAGGGAGTCATAGCGCCAACGACTCAAGCCCAAGAGGCAACCTAAGCCGATGATGCCCATAATTAATTGTTGTTGCCAGTTGTCTCCTTGTTCATAAACTTGGGTAGTGTAGATGGTAACGCAACTGATGGCGGTTAAAAGTACGGCTAAGACGATTAAAAACCAGTCTTTTGATCTTTGAGAAGTTATCATTTTATCTTTGGGGAATGGGGAATGGATGGTTTTCCCTTACAACTGACATTAGACAGTTAAAAATTAATAGATAAATGGTAACGAATAATGAGAGTTATTGTGGTGTTTTTTAGTTATTTTGCAGATATTTATGAGAAGGTAAGGGTTACTCATTGTAAGGCAAGGGGTTTAAACCCCTTGTTAGGGTTTACCTTAACGCCATCATGGATACTTTAGCGGCTATCTGTTGAGAAATTTTTACCAATGCTTTAGCGGATGCGGATTCAGGATAAGCCACGGTGACGGGAATACCATTGTCTCCCCCTTCCCTCACGGACATTTCGATGGGGATACAGCCGAGTAAGGGTACTTGTAATTCTTTGGAGGCTTTTTCTCCTCCCCCAGAGCCAAAAATATCATAACTACGGTTTTCCATATCGGGGGGAATAAAATAACTCATATTCTCAACGATACCGAGGATATTAGTGCCTAATTGTTCAAACATTTTCAAACCACGACGGGCATCTTGTAAGGAAACAGTTTGGGGAGTAGTGACAATGACAGCGCCTGCGAGGGGTACTGCTTGGGCGAGGGTTAGTTGGGCATCCCCTGTGCCGGGGGGCATATCCACGATTAAATAATCTAATTCCCCCCAGTTGACTTGATAAAGGAATTGACGGATAATACCGTTTAACATGGGACCACGCCACATTACGGGTTGATCTGGATCGATTAAAAAGCCCATGGATACCATCTTAATGCCATGGTTGAAGAGAGGTTCTAAAATGTCTCCTGCGGGGGATTTGGTGACGTTGATGGGGGCATTTACTAACCCTAACATGGTGGGGGCATTGGGCCCGTATATATCTGCGTCCAATAGACCAACTTTTGATCCTGCTTGGGCAAGGGCGATCGCCACGTTAACAGCTACGGTACTTTTACCTACTCCCCCTTTACCGCTGGAAATGGCAATAATATTCTTTACTTTATCAACGGAGGTGCGATCGGGTAAAGGTTTTTGGGAGGGGGTTTCGGCAGTTACTTCTACGGATACTTTTTCCACCCCCGACAAGGTTTTAACGGCTTTTTCACAATCTTCTACAATAAACTCCCTTAAAGGGCAAGAAGGGGTAGTTAATACGAGGGTAAAACTGACATCTCCCCCCTCTACTTTTACGTTGCGAATCATGTTCAATTCCACTAAACTTTTTTGTAGTTCTGGATCTTGAACTGGTTTTAAAACTTCTAAAACAGATTGGGTATCAACCATGGTTTAATAAATATTCTCTTATAGTTCTGAAATGTTAAATCATTCCCCTATAAGTAAATATATCATTCTTGGGAATAGGCAAGAGGTAATGGGTAATGGGTAATGAGTAATGAGTAATGAGTAATGAGTAATGAGTAATGGGTAATGAGTAATGAGTAATGAGTAATGAGTAATGGGTAATGAGTAATGAGTAATGAGTAATGGGTAATGAGTAATGAGTAATGAGTAATGGGTAATGAGTAATGAGTAATGAGTAATGAGTAATGAGTAATGGGTAATGAGTAATGGGTAATGAGTAATGGGTAATGAGTAATGAGTAATGGGTAATGGGTAATGGGTAATGGGTAATGGGTAATGAGTAATGAGTAATGAGTAATGGGTAATGAGTAATGAGTAATGGGTAATGGGCAAAAGAGAAAATTATTAATTGTCCAGTACCCCATACCTAATTAACTGTCAAAGTTGCTGATAATGGCATCGGCAAATTCAGAACATTTCAAAGGAGGTTCCACGGGGGGAGTCATCATCCTTGCTAAATCATAGGTTACTTGTTTAGAGGCGATCGCACGGCTAATACCATCACGAATCAAATCAGCGGCTTCCTGCCACCCCATAAACTCCAGCATCATCACCCCAGAAAGAATTACCGAACCGGGGTTAATTCTATCCAATCCAGCGTGTTTAGGGGCTGTACCATGGGTAGCTTCAAAAATAGCACAGTTATCCCCAATATTAGCACCAGGCCCCATACCCAAACCACCCACAATGGCAGCGGCGGCATCGGAAAGATAATCTCCATTAAGGTTCATGGTAGCTAAGATAGAGTATTCATCAGGACGGGTTTGGATTTGTTGAAAAATACTGTCCGCAATCCGATCGTTTACCATTACCTTATCCTGCCACTTACCATCCCCATGGGTATCCCAAATAGAAGCCAAAACTCCCTCCACCTCAGCACATATCGCCTCTTTTTTCTCGGGGGTTAAGCCATCATACCCGGGGTCAATTTTACGGGCATTATCTTCGATGGAAATATCAGGATTAGCCTCCTTATTACCCAAAATCCAAGACTCTCTTTCGGTTACACACACATCACGAAATTCCGTCACTGCCAACTCATAACCCCAATCACGGAAAGCTCCTTCAGTGTATTTCATAATATTACCCTTATGCACCAAAGTAACCATTTGTTTATTTTTCGGTAAACGGAGGGCATTTTGCATCGCACGGCGCACCAAACGCTGAGAGCCAGTTTTACTAATGGGTTTAATCCCAATCCCTGCATCTAGGGGAATTTTTTTATTCTTATGCTCAGGAGTAGCGGGAATTAAATCATCATTGAGTATGCCAATCAACTTTAAACCAATTTCTGAACCTTCTTTCCACTCAATACCTAAATAAATATCCTCAGTATTTTCCCGATACACAATTACATCCAACTTTTCAGGACTTTTGTGGGGGGAAGGAGTACCCTGATAATAACGACAAGGGCGCACACAGGCATATAAATCAAAAATTTGTCGTAAAGCAACGTTTAGAGAGCGAATACCACCACCTACGGGAGTAGTTAAAGGCCCTTTGATGGCAATACCATATTCTCTGATGGCGGTTAAAGTATCTTCGGGTAAATATTGAAAAGTGCCGTATTTTTCACAGGCTTCATCCCCTGCATAGATTTTAAACCAGTTGATTTTTCTTTTACCGCCATAGGCTTTAGCCACTGCTGCATCAATAACTTTTTCGGAAGCAGGCCAAATATCTACCCCTGTACCATCACCACGGATAAAGGGAATAATAGGATCATCAGGAACAATGGGTTTACCATTTTCAAACTTAATTTTAGTACCTTCTTGGGGGGGAGTCAATTTTTCAAACATATTCGGTTGCCTTATCAAAAGTTATAGATTGCGTGATTACAAGATCATAATATATCAGCAGGGCTGATTCATTCTCAAATTTTCCAGTTACGATGATGAATAATTGACAATAGACAATGGACAATGGACAATTAATTTCTAATCCATATTGTTTGCTTGCTTTTTGTATCGGTAGCAATTATTGATTATTTCTTTCTATTATTCTTTTTGTTATGTCCATTAAAAATGTCGGTTTAATTATTGAAATTCCTTTGGCTATTTCTTCTTTCATTTTTGCTAAGGTTAATAAATTTTTGATCGGCAATCTTTACACTATTTATTTAAAAGTTAATCAAAAAAAAGCTAATCAATGGCGGGTAATTGATAATCAATTGGTGGCTTCTGCTATTAATATGGGGGTACTGATGACTAAAGCACCCCGTTGGAATACCCATGCTATCATCGGAACTTTGGGCCCTTTTATGGTGGAAAATGACCTTAGTTTAGAGGTAGCTTCGGCGAACAATTCCGCTAAATCTTGGTTTGCGATTTTTTATAGTTTTCCCAATTACGATACCATCGACACTATTGCTTCAAAGGTTGATAATCAGGAGCAGTGGCAATCAATTAAACTAAAAAAGGGAAAATATACCATCGGCTTAAGGTATTACAATTATGGAGAAAAATTAATCTTACCTGCGGTAAGAATAGACGGTAAAGAATTTACTTCTACCAAGGAAATACCTAATGATAGTAATGGTTTTTATAAAACTATAATTCAGAAAAAAAACTGGTATTTTTTAGCTATTCATTATTACATTTATACTGTTTTAAAACTGAAAAAATATTTGCCTAAGTCCTTTGTTAAGTATGAATTTTTACCCGTAGGGGCGATCGATACTAAATTTTACTATGATGCTTTAGATAAAGGGGAAACACTAACCATTGAAGTTGACCAAAATACCCTTGATAAATATGATATTTATATTACAATTTATGACCGTTGTAGTCTTCCCATAGACTCATTTAAAGTAACCAACTTAAAAGAAAGCAGTAAATCCTTAACTAACAAAGGTTACTATCTAATTAGGGTAAGAAATCAAGGGAAACCTCCCGAAACATTTACTGATTTAAAAATCAATCTGCGTAAATCGTCTAGCCATTAATTCTATGCAAACATTAACTCAAAATAATTTTCCCCATGTTGCTTTTATTGCTGATAACGCTTCAGTGATGGGAGATGTAACCCTAGGAGAAGGAGTCAGTATTTGGTATTGTGCCGTAGTAAGGGCGGATGTAGAAAAAATTATCATTGGTGATTATACCAATATTCAAGATGGGGCCGTATTGCATGGAGACCCGGGTAAAGT
Organism: Cyanobacterium sp.; assembly: GCF_054166785.1. NCBI lineage: Bacteria > Bacillati > Cyanobacteriota > Cyanophyceae > Chroococcales > Geminocystaceae > Cyanobacterium > Cyanobacterium sp. Next base: position 7,013 of record NZ_JBSZCP010000063.1, on the reverse strand, counting down.
TACCATTTTAGAAGATTATGTCACCGTAGGGCATCGTGCGGTAATTCATTCTGCCCACATTGGGAAGGGATGTTTAATCGGTATTGGGGCGGTGGTTTTAGATGGAGTCACCGTGGGTGAGGGTAGTATTATTGGTGCTGGTTGTATCGTCACCAAAGATGTACCACCCTATTCTTTAATGGTAGGTATTCCTGCTAAAAAAGCGAAGGATGTGACTTCTACTCAACAAAAAGAATTAATTGAACACGCTATGAAGTATTATCAACTGGGGTTATATCATCGAGGTAGAAGCAACCATAAGGGTTTTGAGTAAGGATTATTAGTTGTCATTGGTGATTTTTTCCAGCGCACCTTAACCGTTAAGTAAAAAATAAATAGTAATATAAATAGCTGAAACCATTAATTGAGCAATGGTAATGGGTAAACCATAACGCAAAAAAGTACCATAGGAAATCGTTTTCCCGTGCAACTCAGCCACCCCAGCCCCCACAATATTAGCAGAAGCCCCTACTAGGGTGGCATTTCCCCCCAAAGTAGCTCCAAACATCATCGCAAAAAATAAAGGTAACACCACCGAAGGATAATTGCCACTAAAATCACTTTGTAGCACCTCTGCCCCTACTAATCCTGCACTAAATAAATATTCTTTTAATAGAGGTATCATCCCCACCACCAGAGGAATATTAGGTATAACTGCCGATAAAGCACCCACCACAAAGATTAAAACAATAGAAGCCATAAAAATATTTTGCCCCAACAAAAAACCAAAAATAGTGGAAATGTTACTAATAACCCCTGTTTTTTCCAATCCCCCAATTAAGACAAATACGGACATGAAAAAAAGTAAGGTACTCCAATCTACATCCTTTAAGATGTTTTGTACCGTGTCAATTTTACTCTGATGGGCTAACAATAAAGCTAAAGTTGCCCCCATTAAAGCAACCGCTGCAGGGGAAAGGGGTATGGGTAATAAATCTCCAAATATAAAAAATAGCAGTACAAAAACCATGATTAAAGTACCTGCAACCAAAACACGAGGGTGATTAATTTCAGGCATGGGTAATTGGTCAAAATTGGTAAATTTACTATGCCATATTTCTCTAAACAAAAAAGGAGTCATGATAACCACGGTGCCGACAGCTAAAACTCCAGCAAAACTCATGGAAGTGAGGTATTCAAAAAAACTCATATTAATAGAATCCCCTACTATAAAAGTAGCAGGATCTCCCACTATGGTTAATAATCCCGCACTATTAGACACAATGACCATCAAAATAATTAAAGGAACAAAATTAATACCTATTTCCTCTGCCAAAGGAGGAATTAAAGGGGCAAGAAGGGTTACGGTGGTAGCATTGGGAAGTACCGCACAAATAGGGGCAGTAATACCGATAATACCTAATAGTAAATAATTACCCCTACCCTTTGACCATAAGACAATTTTAGTGGCTAAATAGGCGAAAATATTAGTAGGTTCAAATGCCCTAACTAAAACCATTACACCGAAAAATAAACCTAACGTAACATGACTTCTGCTGATGTATTCTACCGCTTCTCCCAATGTCATAATATGGGCAAATACCAAAACCAAAGAACCCAATAAAGCTGCCACGGTAAGATGTACTTTTTCCGACATGATAAGGGCAATAACAGCGACAAAAACGCCTCCTGCCACTAAGCTGGACAAATCGAGCATTATTTTTTTTTAAGATTGAATAAGGTTTAATGTGATGAAGAGATGCGTCTTATTCGGATACCTAAATTGATTATAGTTTTCTCACAGAACACTACTTTTTTGGTCTCCTCCCAATGCTTACGAGGTTAGCTGACGGGCTAGGACTGAGAGATGTCCTTCTTTAAATTACCTTTAAAGATAAGCCCCAAAATTGGTTCCCCCGCTCCTCTTTTTTTAATAAAATTAATACAAACTTTATTTGAGGACTAAGCTGACTTTCTCTACAGAAGATATTAACAGATCTGATTCTATATTGTGGTATTTTTAGCAACAAAAATTATTTTATTGATCAATTTGTCTTAATGCTCTGGTTTCATCAAGGAGTGCTTCGATTTCTTCATCAGAAGGCAGTCTGACGTAGTTAATTTTCACTTCTTCAAGGAGATCGTATAATAATGATTCTACTACTTCAAGATTATGTTTTGCTCCCACCGAGAGGGTAAGGGTTGAACCAGATTTGGCTATAATTTTTTCTACATGATCATCAAATACGGGATCTTCTTTCAACATTTGCTGTACGGTTTTAAGTAATACGGAATATAGCTGAGTTGATGTTCTTTGGCTAATGTTTTGGGGAAAATTTTGTAACCCCGGGAGGTGGGCTATGTTTCTGTAGGCGGGAGAATCGGCAATGGTTTTTTCGATAACATAGTTGAGTAAATCTTCTACTTCTGGACGAATTTCTGGTAATACTTGATTGGCCACTAAATCAATGATTAATTTGGAAATTTCGGCAATTTCGTTGGTGTTGTTGATGTTGATATATTCTTTTTGAGTATTTTCTGGGGATAAGAATTCTTCTATGTGTCCATCTTTGATGAGGTTTTGTAGTTGATTAATTACTCGTAAAATAATTACTTCGGTAATGTCTCCTGCGATACTGGCAACAAATCCTTGGCTGGCTTGTCTTTTGATGGATGTTAGGCAAATTATTTTACTTTCATCAAGTCTGATACTGACGGGGATAATTCTTAACCATCTTAAAATAGGTAGAAAGAAAATTAGGTCATACCACCGCCAAAAAATTGCATCTTGAATCTTTACTCCGTTGTACCGTAGGCTAATGACAAATGACCTTAGTAAAAAGTCGGCAAAAAGGATGGCAATGAAAGGAAAATCGATTAAGCCAAAATAATCTACAAATTGACCGTTTTCACCGATGGGACGAAAATAGTTAGTATTGATTAGGGGAGCAACTTCTTCATTAAAAAAGGTTAATTCTTGCTCTAGTTGTCCTTCTAGGTGATTTAAGTCCCAAAAGTTTTCAAAGGCTATGGTGGCTGAGTCTCGGGGGTTTAGTTCGGGATCTTCCATGCGATCGCGCATTATATTTTTAATTTTTTCTAGGTTGCCACTTTTATTGGCTAATTCAAAGGGATTTTGAGAAATCATTTCTTCACTCATTTCCCTCAACATATCCAGAATTTCCCTAGTTTGGGGAGAATCTAAACCAAATTCATCGATGGCATTTCGTAACTCAGCTACGGTGTCTAAATATTGTTGGGTATCTCGATAAGGTTCAATGCCTTTTACAGCGTCATATTGAATGACCACTTCCCTTACGGCTTCAGGAACTACGGTAAGTCTATAACCTTCATATTCATAGGGACCTACTTTAAAATTACCCACGGTGATTACCCCATTCAACCATATATCACGGAGGGGAATATAAGTTAGATCAAAGGCGACTACCCCAAGGTTGGTAAGGGAAACCAGGGCCATTAATTTTGCTATGTAGATATTATCAAACCAGAAGTTATAAATCCAAGATACGGGCTTAGTGGTTTTTTTTATACCTTTAACGAGGGGACTTTTCATTGTTGATTTTATTTATATAGGGTGTGATGAAAAAGTGAAGTCATCATGGGGACTGGGAAATGGTAATAGCAATGGACAATCAATGGTTTTTTTTACATCATGAGAGTGGGTGACTACATAGTAATGGTAAATGATTTGTTGCCCAATAAGCACTAACAATTTAGGTTGTAACGGTTTAAACCTTTTATTTGGTAATTGGTACAAGATTATTTAATACTTTTAAAGATTTCACTACGGAGATAGGATTACTATATTACACTTTGTAAAGTTTTTAGAGAAAATAATCTATAGTAAATGATAAGCTAATATACTTTAATCAATAGTTGTTTCCTGTTAGGGCAGAGAATAATAGTTAAAATGCTAGCCATGACAAGGAATTAAAAAAAAATTGGGCAATATACTTATGACATCAGATTTATTAATTAAACAGGCGGAAATCTTTCTACCTGATGGGGAGATTTTACTAGGAGATGTAAGGGTAAGACAAGGTAAAATTGCGGAGATAGGCACCAATTTAGAACCAAGGGAAGAAAAAATAATTGATGCTCAGGGGTTAACCCTTTTACCGGGAGTAATTGATCCTCAAGTACATTTTAGGGAACCTGGATTAGAGTATAAGGAGGATTTATTTACCGCTTCTTGTGCCTGTGTGATGGGAGGAGTCACATCCTTTCTGGAGATGCCTAACACTCGTCCTTTAACGACTTCTCAGGAGGCTTTGGATGATAAGTTGTATAGGGCTTCTCAAAAATCTCTGGTTAATTATGGCTTTTTTATGGGTGCTACGGCGGATAATTTTGATGATTTACGGGATGCGAATCCTAGTTGTGGGATTAAAATTTTTATGGGTTCATCCCATGGGGCTTTGTTGGTGAGTACGGAGGAACAAATTGAGCCGATTTTTGCTAAGGGAAGCCGATTGATTGCGGTTCATGCGGAGGATCAAGCTAGAATTGTGGCTAGGAAAAAGGAGTTTCATGGCATTACTAATCCTGCTATTCATTCTACTATTCAGGATGAGACGGCGGCGCTTAATGCTACTAAGTTGGCTTTGAAGTTGTCGAATAAGTATCAAAGAAGGTTACATATCCTCCATTTGAGTACGGGCATTGAGGCGGAATATTTGCGGGAGCATAAGCCTAGTTGGGTTTCTACGGAGGTGACACCTCAACATTTACTTTTGAATACGGATGCCTATGAAACCATTGGTACTTTTGCTCAGATGAATCCCCCGTTGCGATCGCCCGAAAACAATGAGATATTATGGAAGGCTTTGATGGATGGGGTAATTGATTGTATTGCCACTGACCATGCACCCCACACTTTGGAGGAAAAAGCCAAGGAATATCCTAACAGTCCTTCTGGTATGCCGGGGGTGGAAACTTCTTTGCCTTTGATGTTGACGGAGCATAAAAAAGGACGGTGTACCCTTGCCCATGTGGTTAAATGGATGTGTAGCGCCCCTGCAAAATTATATAATATACCCCATAAAGGTGCGATCGCCCTTGATTATGATGCCGATATAATCTTGGTAGATTTAAAAAATCATCGTCCTGTATTGCGGGAAAATTTACAAACTAAGTGCGGTTGGAGTCCCTTTGAAGGTTGGAGTTTAACAGGCTTCCCAGTTTATACCATCGTTGGGGGTCAGGTTGCCATGGAAAAAGGTATTATTAACACTGAGGTAAGGGGTAAACCTCTTTCCTTTGATGCTTAGGTCTTAGAAATTAGGTGTTAGGTTTTGGGAAAATGCAAGAATGTAAGTAAACTTTAATTATCTATTCTCAATTATCAATTAAGATTATGATTTCTGTCAAAGTTCCCTCCATTGCCTGTGAAGTATGTGCCGAAACCATCACTAAGGCTATCATTAATAGTGAACCAAAAGCTCAAGTTACGGTAGATGTACCTAATAAAATAGTCAATGTGGACACTCTGGCTAGTGTGGATGTGATCAAAGGGGCGATCGTCCAAGCTGGTCATGAGTGCGCTGACTAGGCAAACCTTTTTTTGCCCCTCTATTTAGTGGAGGGGTTTTTGTGTATCGATTTGTGACAAAATTTCTTTTTTTCCTTGCCTTGGGGCATTTTTTGAAATAGTATAGAGATATGTTTAAAATAATGGAAATCTGACTGTTTAGAGCTAAAAAAGTTAAGCCTCCCATTATCTTATAGAATAACATAAAAGCGCTCTCCGAACAATAAATAATCTATTTTTACCGAAAAATTTAATAGTCTTTTACCAAAAAAACAGAAAAAGGGGAGGAACATTTTAGGATAAAATCAAATTCGGGCAAAACTAAATAATTGCCTAGATCAATTGATTAATTTCCCCGAAGCAAAATAGAATGAAGCAGTTTTTAGAGTCAGAGGTTATATCTAATTACCAAGAATCAGAAGTAGTCATTTTACCCATACCCTATGAAGTAACGACTACCTATCGTAAAGGTTGTGAGTATGGCCCTGATGCAGTGTTAGAGGCCTCTGACCAGTTGGAATGTTATGATGAGGAATTAGGTATTGAAACTTGTTTTTGTACTAAAATTTTTACGGGCGATCGCATTGCAGACACCAGAAAAAACCCTGAATTAAGGGCAGATGGTATGCTTTTAGCCACCAAAGAAGCCGTCAAAAGAATGGTAGCCGATGGTAAATTCATCATTGGTATTGGGGGAGAACACGCCATCACCACAGGATTAGTACAGGGTTATTTAGAAAGTAGTAACGAACCTTTTACCGTGGTACAGATTGATGCCCATGGAGATATGCGCTACGAATTTGAGGGTTCTATTCATAACCACGCCTGTGTCATGAGGAGAGTATTAGAACTAGGTTTACCTACCCTTCCCGTAGGTATTAGGGCGATTTGTCAAGAAGAAGCAGATTTAATCAAAGAAAAAAATGTCCAGGTGATGTGGGCAAGGGATATTTACTACAACGCTAATTGGATTAATGAAGCCCTAGAAAAAATCAAAACTAAAAAAGTATTTATCACCATTGACTTAGATGGTTTAGATCCTAGTTTTATGCCAGGAGTGGGAACCCCCGAACCTGGGGGGCTTGATTGGTACCAAATTTTGGCGTTTATGAGAGCTATTTTTAATCGCTTTGAGGTGATTGGTTGTGATGTGATGGAATTAGCACCCACCCAAGATTCTGTGGTATCGGAATTTACGGCAGCCAAGTTAATTTATAAATTAATTGGTTATTGGTACGTCAGTAAACAGGAAAATAAGGCTTAGGGTAATTCAAGACAAACAAGGGGTTTAAACCCCTTGCCCATAAACTCTTGGTGACTTCTCCCAACACTGATCCAACGGTACAGTGATCGGGTAAGGTTTGAGAGTCACCTCTCGCCCCTCCCCTAAGAACCGTGCGTGACAGTTTCCCATCACACGGCTCAAGCCTTACTTCAAGCCTTCAACTTGGATTTTGAGTGTACCTGTTTATGACACGTCTTG
>NZ_JBSZCP010000062.1:0-16516 GCF_054166785.1 Cyanobacterium sp. | reverse complement strand
TGGTTGGAGTATTTGGGGTATAAGTATGGCAAAGTAACCGTAGCCGTACCGCCCCATAATACTAGCCAAGATTGTTCTAATTGTGGTCAAAAGGTGCAAAAATCCCTATCAACTCGAACTCATGTTTGTCCTCATTGTGGATATAGCTCAGATAGAGATTGGAATGCGGCGAAAAACATCCTAATAAAAGCATTGCGTACCGTAGGGCATACGGGAACATACGCTTGGGGAGATTTGCCCTCTTGGGCGATTGGTGTAAACCTGTCGTCTAACGGCGAGTCCGTGAACCAAGAATCCCCCACTATAGCGACGTAAGGAACTTAGTGGTGGGAGTGTCAATTGATTAATTGGATAATGGACTTTTAGGGGGTTTAAGCTCACCCTAGGGGGAACTAAAATTGCTGTAAGGTTGTTAATGATGGATAATGTTAAGGGTTTATGGAGGTAAGGAAAAAGGTGGAAGCAGAGGCGTTATTAGATTTGGCGAAAGGGCGTAGGGTTGATGATGTGGAGGTCTATCAGGTGCGATCGCACTCTTTACCCATTTCTTTTGAGGCAAATAGATTAAAACAGATAGAAAGTTCCCAGGGAGAGGGCATTGCCCTAAGGTTATGGCGTGATGGCAGTCCTGGATTAGCGGTGGCCTATGGGGATTTTAATGGGGATGATTTAATTGATAAGGCGTTGGCTATTTCTGCCCTTAATGCCCCTGAAACCCCTTTACTTAGCGAAAAAAACCATTTAATTTATGCCCCTTCAGATATTCGGGCGGATAGGAATAGTTTAATAGAAGAAGGACGCAGGGCGATCGCCCTTTTGCGAGAAAAACAACCCTCCATCCTTTGCAGTATAGATTTAGAATGGGAAACCGAAACCACCACTATTCTTAATTCCCGTGGTTTACATTGCCAATATACCGATACCAGCTTAAGTGCTTCCGTGGGGGTGGAATGGGTCAGGGAAGATGACTTCTTAGGTATCTACGATGGAATTTATTGCCACCAAACCTTAAATTTGGATAAAACAATCCAAAATATTCTGCAACGGCTGGAATGGGCAAAAAATCAAGGAATGATAGAACCTCGTGTTCTGCCCGTATTATTTACCCCTAACGCCGTGGTAAGTCTTTGGGAAACCGTGAGTGATGCCCTTAATGGTAAACGTATCGTGGATAAATCCTCCCCTTGGCATGATTGCCATGGAAAACAGGTTATTTCCCCTTGCCTTAATATTTCTCAAAATCCTCAACACAAGCCCTACGACTCCCCCTTTGATGATGAAGGCACCGTTACTCAGGATTACAAGTTGATTGATGGGGGTAAAGTGGCTAATTTTTATTGTGACCTGAAAAATGCTGATAAATTAGGCATAAAAAATACAGGGAATGGATTTCGCCCCAGTTTAGGTAGTTACCCTACCCCTAGCCTTGTTAATTTTATGGTGGATGGTGGGAATAAATCCTTTGATGAGTTAGTCACTGCCATGGACTATGGTTTAATGGTTGATCAATTTTTGGGCAATGATGCGGATGTATCGGGAGATTTTTCTCTCAATGTGGATTTAGGTTATTTGATTGAAAAAGGAGAGGTGATTGGTAGGGTAAAAGATACCATGATTTCAGGGAATGTATATGAGCTTTTAGGACGCGTCAAGGATTTGGGTAATGATAATATCTGGACGGGTTCTTGTTATACTCCTTCTATGGTGATTGATGGGGTATCGGTAACAAATTGACATTGAACCGTTATCCACAGAAAATTAAGACATATTAAGATTTGACGTTGGTGAATTAGGCTATGATTTTTAGTTTAGTTCGGCAATAGGCAATAGCAATAATAGTTCTAGTATTATATATTTGCTGTAGTTTAATGATGTTGCATACCCAAAATAAGCAACACCTAAGATTTTCCAGTTGACCATTAACTCCCACAGTTAATTATCAATTATTCATTCTCCATTATCAATTATTCACCCCTGTTTTCAGTGACAATTCTTGTAACTTCCTGCCTAGATAATATTATTACCCCAAATGCGATCGCCCTTGGCAACTTTGATGGACTTCATCGAGGACACCAAAGGGTAATAAACTCTATATTTGAGATAGATAATCCTGATATTTGTCCTACCCTTGTCACCTTTACCCCCCATCCCCAAGAATATTTTACAGGGAAGAAAAAACAACTTTTAACTCCTATTCCAGAGAAGGCAAAATTATTGGAAAAAATGGGAGTAAAACAATTAATATTATTACCATTTGATCGGGAATTAGCAACCCTTTCCGCTAGGGCATTTGTGAAGGATATATTGGTAGATAAAATAGACGCAAAATATATTAGTATCGGCTCAGATTTTCGCTTTGGTTATCAACGACAAGGAAACGCCCAAAAGTTACAAGAATTGACCGCAGAAAGTCATATTTATGTGAATATTACTCCCGAGGAAAAAATTGATGTTAATGATAGTTTCACAAGGATTAGTAGCTCTGATATTAGAAAGGCTTTAGGGGAAGGAAATTTATCTTTGGCACAAGGAATGTTGGGCAGAGAATATAATTTAATAGGAAAAGTAGTAAAAGGGCAACAATTAGGAAGAAAAATTGGTTTTCCTACGGCAAATTTAGATATAGATAAACAAAAATTTTTGCCCAAAAAAGGTGTTTACAAAGTTATAGTGAACCAGAATAATATTTATCATAACCAATTATTAGGAGTTATGAATATAGGCGATCGCCCCACAGTGGATGGAACAAAAACCACCGTAGAAGTTCATATATTAAACTGGGAAGGAGATTTATATAATAAAGTTTTGGATGTGGAATTAGTGAAGTTTTTGCGCCCAGAGAAAAAATTTAATTCCCTTGATGAACTAAAAGAACAAATTACTCTGGATTGTCAACTAGCATTAGATTATTAAAGACAAAAATATTGTTGTATTATCAGGATAAAATAGTATAAAAATAAAGCCGATAAGATGATTTATTTGTTATGCTGAAAAAACACCATAGCATTTTCCATGGTTATCAGATTTCCCTTCATTAAGGGGAATTATCTTGTATGTCATGGGCATAGTAATTGTTATATAGCGTTTTTCATAATTATGAGATACATTTATTATTCTCAAGTCCCCCTTATTAAGGGGGATTTAGGGGGATCATTTTGTACTCCGTAACCATGATAATTGCTATATATTTTTAAATCATTTCATCAATCAATTATGAGTAATAAAACTGCATTAATTACGGGAGCATCATCAGGAATTGGCAAGGCATTTGCTGAGGAACTAGCCAAAAGAAACTACAATTTAATTATTATTGCGAGAACTACAGAAGCATTAAATGAGATAAAAAAAGAGCTAGAAAGCCAACATCAAATAAACGTAAAAGTTATCACCCAAGATTTAACTTTAGCCAATGCTTGTCAAGATATTTATCAACAATTAAAACAAGAAAATATTCCCATTGATTTATTAGTTAATAACGCTGGTTTCGGGGATTATGGCTTATTTTGTGATCGCCCCTTAGAAAAACAATTAACCATGATTCAATTAAATATTAGCGCCCTCGTTGCCCTCACTCACCTATTTTTACAGGATATGAAAGAGAGAAAACAGGGAGATATTATCAATGTAGGTTCCATTGCAGGTTATCAACCCTTACCCTACTTATCAGTTTATGCCGCCTCCAAAGCCTTTGTATTGTCATTTTCCGAAGCATTATGGGCAGAAAACAAAAATTTTGGTATAAATGTATTAGCCCTTTGCCCAGGTCCCACCGAATCGAATTTTGGGAAGGTCGCAGAATTTGAACTTAATCAAAACACTGAAAATATGTCCTTAGCCAAAGCAGAAGATGTGGTTAAAGACGCTTTAGATGACCTTAATCAGAGGAAATCCAATAGTGTTACAGGGGGATTCGTCAACCAAATTATTGTTAATTTACCTCGTTTTTTACCCAGGGAATTATTACTCAAAGCGGTGGAAAAACAGTTTAAAAACAATGGATAATTCGGTTACTGTATCAGAGTAAATTAGGGTTGTTTAGTTTCAAAAGAGCTTTTTGAAGGGCATCCATGCGTAGAGGTTTGGAAAGATAATCATTCATTCCTGCATTGAGACAGATTTGACTATCACCTTCGAGGGCATTGGCAGTGAGGGCGATGATATGGGGTTGAGGATAGTTGTTACGACTCCTTATCATTCTGGTGGCAGTTAATCCATCCATTTCGGGCATCTGGACATCCATGAGGATAACATCATAGAGGGTATGTTCTATTTTTTCTAAAACTTCTACTCCATTTTTGGCAATATCAGCTTGATAACCAATTTTTTTGAGGGTTAGGAGGGCTACCTTTTGATTAACTAGGTTGTCTTCGGCTAACAAAATTTTTAGATTAGAGGTGGATTGGGAAGAGGGTAGATGATTATTATCCCTATTTTCTGGATGAGGGGGAGTCGGTTGAGGGGGAGGAATTTCTGCAAAGATAGTAAAGTAGAAAGTGGCGCCTTGAAATTCATCTCTCAGGGGCTGAGGTTGCCATGGGGAAGGGGGTTTACCACCTATTTTTCCATTGCTTTGCGCCCAGATAGTACCTCCCATTAATTCCACAAGGCTTTTACTAATGGTTAATCCTAATCCTGTGCCTCCGTAACGGCGACTAATGGAGTTGTCAGCTTGGGTGAAGGGTTGGAATAGGGAATAAATGCGATCGCCCTTAATACCAATGCCTGTATCCTTAATAGTAACCAAGATTTCCTGATGATCGTCGGTAACTTTTTGACTGGTAATGGATAAAGAAACCTGTCCTTTATTGGTAAATTTAACCCCATTGCCGACTAAGTTGAGCAAAATTTGTCGTAAACGGGAAGCATCACCATAAATAAAATTAGGTAAATTTTCATCGATGTGATAAACCAAATCAATGGCTTTTTCCTTAACCTGTTGCTCAAATAATTTAATCACTGACTTGATGATACTAGGCAAATTTAAAACTTGCTTATCTAAGTGAAAATTACCCGATTCAATTTTAGAAAAATCAAGAATATCATTAATAATAGTCAGTAAAGTTACCCCACTATCACGAATAGTTTGCACAAAATCCAACTGTTGCTCCGATAGGGGAGTATCTTCCAATAACTTAATCATACCAATCACTCCATTCATAGGAGTGCGAATTTCATGGCTCATATTCGCTAAAAATTCACTTTTTGCCCTAGTGGCTTTCTCTGCCTTTTCCTTAGCATTCGTAATAGTAATTTCTGCTTTTTTTCGAGCATGAATATCAATCAAAAAACCTTCCCATAATACATCTCCATTGGGTTGTTTTTCAGGAACAGAACAGGATTCAAACCATCTATATTCTTCGTTTTCATTATCTTGTTTTATACGAAACTCTGCATAAAAAGGAGTTAGAAATTTTGCTGATTGGGTAATCTTTTTTTGAATAGAAATAATATCATCAGGAAGAACTTTTTCCCAAAGGAAAAGACTAGACTGTAATAACTTTTCTGGCAAAATACCACACACCTTCTCACACTTTGGACTCACATAAACAAATTTATCTCTCCCATCGGAAGTCAGTAAATATTGATAAATTATCCCCGGTACATTTTCGCTCAAACGACGGAATCGACGCTCACTTTCTTGTAATTTTTGCTCGGCTATTTTTTGTTCACTTATATCCCTAATCAAACCATCCCAGATTATGTCACCATTAGGCATTTTTTCGGGGGTGGCGGTGGCTTCAACCCATTTTATGACATGATTTGATAAAATTATACGATGCTCGGAATTGAATGATTTAAGGGTGTGTGCAGAGGTATTCACGGCCGCCATCAGGGAAGATAAATCATCGGGATGAACTTTTTGCCACAAAGCACTACTATCATTAATGATTTCTTCTGGTTTGAGATGATAAATTTCCTCAGATTTAGGACTAATGTAGGAAAAGTAGTCATTTCCTTGGCTATCAACGATGTATTGATATACGATACCCGGAACATTTTGGGTAAGGCGACGAAATCGAGTATTGCTTTCTTCTAGGGCTTTTTGTGCTTGTTTGCGGTCGGTTATATCTAGGGACATACCACAGGTTTGATTGTACACTCCTTCTTCGTTGGGAATTAAAAAGTTAGTCACTAGGAGAGTTTTTATTTCATTGTTTACTATAAATTCGTGTTCAAACACCATGGGTTTTCCTGTTTCATACACGATGCGATCGCACTCACGGATCATCTTAACTTCTGCTTCTGTAAAAATATCTTCATAACATTTCCCCACAATTTGCTCACAAGTTTTACCAAAGGTTTGGCAAAAAGGTTCATTAACAATCAAGATGCGCCCATCCAAATCATTGACACACATTTCAAAAGGGGCATTCATTAAAATTGATTCTAGTCTTTTTTGCGAAGCCTGTAGCTCTAATTCCTTTTGCTTTAACTCGGTAATATCCCTACCTACCGACTGAATTTCTAGTAAGTTTCCTTGGTCATCAAAAATACCTTGATTAATCCATTGTGTCCAAACGTAGCCTCCCTTTTTCTTACTATTACGTCTTTCAATGATAAAATTAGGGTGATTGGGAGTTAAACTATTAAGCTGGTCATAGTGTTTAGCTAAATAGTCAGAATCTACAAAATCTCCCCACGATTTCCCCTCTATCTCCTCCAGTGTAGATCCAATGGCTTCACACAAAGCAACATTCACAAAAGTGATTGTGCCATCAGGTTTTGAACGTACCACAAAGTCCGTTTGAGTTTGAACTACCTGTTCATACATTTCCTGATATTCACTGAGGGCTTTTTCTTGTTGAGCAAAAGACGTTTGTAACTGGTTTGCCATATCTACGAAGTAGGAATATAAAATATCAAGCTCTTTTATGTGGTTGGGTTGATAATGAATAGTTTGCCCTTGCCAGTTGCCCTGTGCCATTTTCATGGTTGATGTGCTTAGTTGATGAATGGGTTTGGCTATTTTTTTTGCTACTAACCAACCAATGGAAGCGGATAAAACAAGACTAAAAGCTGTGAAAAACAGGGTAGTGTTAATGTTATTCCTAATGTCATTCATGAATAGAGACTCAGGGATAATATTAATGACTAGCCAATCGATGCCTTCTCTATTTTTTCTGTAGGGGTTTACTTTGATATAAACGGTATCGTTGATGTCGTCAGATTTGAGAATCTGTTCGCTGACAATGTTATCTAAACCCTCAAATTCATTGGTAAGGATTTCTATAACTTGGGCTACCATGGGATTATTACAATGTAAAGCAGGGATTCTTTCGCTCTGGTTATTTACGACACCGCCTAAAAAGTTTTGCCGACAACTACCAATCATTAATCCTTCGGTATCCACCACAAAGTTAATACTACCTTCTTCAAAATTCAGTTGTTGAAAAAATTGATTAATTTGCTCTAGTTGTAAGTCGATGGAGAGGGTGCCAACAAAATTGTTTTGTGCGTCATAAACTGGGGTAATGTGGGAAATACCAAGGATGGGGGGAAAGGCGTTGTCAGTATTCCATTCATAAATAGGACTCCATCGAGGGGTTTGTGAGGTTGGACTTGCGGAGTTAGGGAGTGGGATGGGTGCGGGGTTTTCTTCTGTGGTGGATACACCGATGATGTTTCCCCGATGGTCGATGTGGTAGTATGTTTTTTGGTTGCGGTTGTTACTATCAATAATTGCTACTTCTACGTTAGTTTTTTGGTGGTAGCCATAGCCGATACCAATGTAGTTACCTTCTAAGTCGGTAAAGTTTAGATAGCCTAGGTTAAATTGCCTTATTTTGGAGTAGAAGTATTTATATAGTTTGTCTCCATCGTTTTCAATGTCTATTACTCCTGAGCGAAAGGCGTTGGCATTGATTTGATTTATCTGTTCTGCTTTTCCTAGGTAGTTATCTAAATATTCTAAGGTGCGATCGCTCGTTTCGTTCAACAATCTATCGGCTAAATTCTCGATAGTCTCTTGCCCTGTGCGATGGGATAAATAACCCACTATGGCTACGGTGGTAACTATTGGCACTACAAAAGGAACTATTAAAACCCAGCGTAGGGGAAATCGCAATGATTTTTTATGGTCAGATGAGCCTTTAGAAGTCATAACCGCCGTAGGGATTGATTTTTAATGGCGAGAAGGTTTTTAGAAACAGGGAAAAGGTTAGGTGATCAACAAAAAATTAACTACTTAGTTAACTATTATTATCTTAATGATACTCAATCTTCTTGAAATTAAGATGCCAATTTGAGTCCTTCGAGGTATAGGGAATAAGCACACCCAATTTTAAAAGCATTAAGGGTGGTACGCCAGAGGGGTTTGTTGGGGTTACGATTTTTGTAAATGATGATATTTGAGCCTTCGGTAAATAAAAGGAAGAAGAAGGCATAGGTAACATCCCATCCCCCCGCTTGTCCCATGATAGCAGCGAGATTAACCGTCAAAAAGTAGCCAAGTAAAAAAGCTATGACGTTTAGGGAGAGTCGGCGCCATGGGTTACTAAAAAAACTAACAATTTGATTACCTAGGCTTGTTAGTAAAGTATTTAATCTTGTTTCTTGCATGGTGGTTTACTAATTTTCAAGGTGGGGTAAAAGGGCGATCGCCCTTACCATGATAAGATGTTCTTGGACTTGAATCCGTTGATGTAGGGTTTCGGGGGTGTCATCCTCCAAAATAGGCACGGCGGACTGAATTAAAACAGGACCACTATCTACGGCTAAATCCACCAAATGGACGGTACACCCTGTTATTTTAACCCCTGCTTGTAGCGCTTGTTCCACAGCATTGATACCTTTAAAACTAGGTAATAGGCTAGGGTGAATATTAATCACTTTGCGGGGAAAAGCCTCTAACAATACATTAGTAATAATGCGCATCCATCCTGCCATCACTACCCACTCCACCCCATGATTTTTGAATACTTCCACAATAGCTTGATCTAATTCTTCACGGCTTTTAAAATCTCGATGGTTGAGTAATACCGCTTTGATACCTAGTTTTTCAGCTTTTTCCTTTACCTTAGCCTTGGGGTTATTGTAAATTAAAACCTCAACTTTAGCATTCAATTCTCCATTAATGATACCATGGGCGATCGCCTCGAAATTACTACCACTCCCCGAAGCCATCACCCCCAACCTAACAGGAGAAGTAGTAGATTTTAACTGTTCAAGACTAACATCAGGAGAAATAATTGCGCTCATTTACCAGCCATGGATTACTAAAGTTTAACCAAGATTATCTCAAACTTTGGCAAGATAAACAATTCTATTGAGAATTAATGACTAATTAATAGGGTTTGTTTTGTTTTATAAGACTCAAGGGCAGCATTTGCCACCATCAAAGTATAAATACTATCCCGATTCGTCGTATATATGGGGGCATCATTCAATAAATGTTCTAAAACCAACTCCGTATCCTGGGCAAATAAACCCCGACGACTGCCCACCTCCAACTCAGTAATATTATCCCCCTGAATTAACTTACCCTTTTCCCCCTCAAACACCAAAACCCCCTCATCACCGTGAATAGTCAAAACCCTACCACTACGGGCAAACTTATCCCCCTTACCATAGGTAACATTTACCCCCATCTGATTTTTAAACATTAACTGTGCCTGACACCAACAAGAAGAAAAATAACCACTCTCAGGGGCATCCCAAAAACGAGCATTACAACTAACAGTTTCCACCTCTCCAAATAAATCTGTAAAGCGATTGATACGAGAAAGGGCAGCCATCAGGGGAAAACCATAATCATGGTAATTATAAGTCCAATGGGTACCTACCTTGGGTTTAGATAAAATGGTTTCGTAACTAGCAAGGAAAGGATTACCTATTTTGGAGATATATTGTTTAATGGCTTGATGTACTCCCCCCAAAAGTTCAATATGTTCGATATGGAGTAGTTTTCTTTTTGCCTTGGCTAAGTTTAACAACTCTGGGGCTTCATTACTGTTGATGGTGAGGGGATACTCTACGATAATATGTTTATCTGCCAGGAGGGCTTCTTTGATAATTTGCCCATGGAGATAATTTACATTGGATACACAAATTAAATCGATTTCTTTATCTATGATCAAATCCTGCCAAGAGGATACCATTTTGAGGTGATGGGTTTGGGCAAAGGTAGCGGTTTTTTCAGGAGTGTTACCACTGACGGCCACTAACTCAGTATGGGTTGATTCGTTAAAGGCTTCTGCCCTTCTAGCGGCGGCGTATCCTGTGCCGACAATGCCTACTTTGAGGGGAGTTTTAACAATTTGATATTGACTCATTACAGCTAATGGTGAAAATTAATGACATTTACAATATTAAAACTATTATTACCATTGCCCATTGCCTATTCCCTATTCCTCCCCTTGATTAGTCAAGATTTTGTGTGACATAAAAGACTATTCGCCATGATGCACCCTTGATAATTGTTACAATAAATTGATTGCTAAAGCCGATGAATAGTCAATGATTAAACAACTAAAGCGTTTCCCCACGATTGAAAAGATTATCCAACAAATAGAATCTTTACCCCCTTTGAAAACGGAAGAGTCTATTTTATTTCGGGTGTTGGTACAGTTAATGGTAATTGTGGGTATTGTGGCTACGGATGTGGCGGCAGTGAGTCAATTTCCCATGAGTGTTTGGGCAATTCCTCTTAGTATTGTGGGTGGGGTGGTGAGTTGGCATCGGCGTAAGGAAAAAAACGTTACTTTAAAATTTATTCTTGCCATTGCGATGGTTGCCACCCTGTTTTTCTTTTTGGGAAATCTGATACGCAGTTTGTTTGATAATCGTCTGGTTTTGGCGGAGTTTTTGGTGCAGTTACAGGTTTTACATAGTTTTGATTTACCTCGCCGTAAGGATTTGGGATATTCTATGGTGATTGGTTTTATTTTGATTGGGGTGGCGGGTACTCTTTCCCAGACGGTGGGTTTTGCCCCTTGGTTGTTGTTATTTTTGATGGTGGCCATTCCAACCATGATTTTAGATTATCGTTCTCGTATGGGGTTAGCTACCTATGAGAGTGAGTATAGGGCGAATCGTGGTAGTAAGAATCAAAAACAGTCGGAGAAAAATAAACAATGGCTAAAAAATTCTCCGTTATCTCCTAAAAAAATTAGTTCCTTTTTAACGGTTACCCTTGTTATTGGGTTAGTAATTTTTGCCATTATGCCTCGCTATCCGGGGTATCAGTTACAAACCTTCCCTGTGAGCGCCCCTGAAGGGCTAGAAGACCTTGATTTTTCTCAGGCTGATCGGGGGATTGTTAGCCCGGGTTATAACCCTGATGGCAGTGGTGCTGGGGGTGGTGGACTATCTGGGGAGGGTAGTAGTTCAGGTAGTGGGCAAGTAGATGACACTTTTTACTATGGTTTCAATACTACCATTGACCAAAATTTACGGGGTAGTATTACTAATCCGAAGGTGGTTTTAAGGGTGCGATCGCAATCCCCCGGTTTTTGGAGAGCGTTGGCTTTTGATCAATACACGGGGCAGGGATGGGACATTTCTAGGGATGACCAAACCATGGATATTGATCGTAACCGTTGGAATTTTCAGTTTAATTTTTCTTTGCCTAATGTGTTAGGGGAGACGGAGAGGGTAATTCAAACTTTTACGGTGGTTTCTAGTTTACCTAATATTATTCCTCTGCTTTCTTCTCCTCAAAGGCTCTATTTTCCCACGGAGCAAGTGGCGGTGGATACGGAGGGTAGTTTGCGATCGCCCACAGGACTGTTAGAGGGTTTAACCTATACAGCAGTATCCCAGGTGCGTAAAAGAAATCAAACCCAGTTATCCCAAGCAGGAAGCGATTATCCCGAATCCATTGCTAATTATTATTTGGATTTACCTGAAAATATCCAAGATTTAGTCAGGGAAAAAGCTGAGGAGTTGTTGGCAACTTCCCCCAATGAATTAACTTCTAACTACGCAAGAGCCTTATATCTTGCTCAGGCTATTAAACAAAACTATCGCATTAATCCTGATATTCCCCCCCTAGAGGAAGGAGAAGATTTAGCCCAAGCCTTTTTAGAACAACATCAGGGCGGTTATCCTGATCATTTCGCCACTGTATATACTCTTATGTTGCGATCGCTCAATATTCCAGCCCGTTTAGTAGTGGGTTTTTCCTCGGGTAACTTCAACCCCTTCACAGGATATTATGTAGTGCGTAATACTGATGCCTACGCCCTTACTGAAGTCTATTTTCCCAATTATGGCTGGTTTTATTTTGATCCCCTTCCGGGTAACGAAATTATCCCCCCCTCCGTGGATGATGACAATACCTTTGGAGTGTTGGGGCAACTGTGGGATTGGGTTGCCAGTTGGTTGCCTTCTCCCATTGTCGATTTTATTACCATCCTTTTCACTAATATTATTGATGGCATTTCCGCCTTCCTTTCTGCCCCATGGTTGGCTCGTCTCTGGGCATTTTTCACGGGTAGTTTTACAGGTATTTTAGTAGGCTCAATGGTGTTAATATTCCTCGGCTTTATTGGTTGGATTGGCTTTAACATATTGCAAAAACAATTGTATCGTCTCCGTTTGGCAAAATTAGATCCCATGGAGAAGTTATATCGAGAAATGATTGATTTCCTAGGACAAAAAGGTTATCCCAAACATAAAGCCCAAACTCCGAAGGAATATGCTCAAAGGTTACGGGAGTTTTTACCTGTTGAACAGTTAGAAATTATTGATCTAATTTCCGATAATTTTGTTGCTTGGTATTATGGAAAACAGGAGTATAATTTGGACTATTTACAGGCTCAATTTAAGTTATTAAAAAGTAGTTTTAAAGCAAAAGTAAAAGTAAGTTAAATAATATGATCCCCCCTAGCCCCCCTTAATAAGGGGGGGGAACTCAATTTAAAAATCTTATAAATAATTTAGGCCTGCTACAGTTAATTAAAATTACAATAAAATGCTATCAAAATTCAAAATATTTATAAAATAAAGTTTTCAAAAGAATTAGGAATAACTATAGTAATAAAAAGAAAATATCCTATTACCAAAAAACAACACTTTAACTTACACAATCGTCAGAAAAAATAATTATGGCAGAAGAAGAATTTAATCAATGGAATGAAGATGAATGGCAAAATACTATCCTTGACTTTGCTAATTTACAAGGAGAAATTAACTATAAACAAGCACAACAATCATTACAAAATTTACTAGATAATCTTGACCTTAAACAAGAAGAAAAAACAGGACTAGAAACTGACATTGAGCAACTAACAGCGATGTTAGAAAGATTAGAAAATTCTGTCATTCAAATTGCCGCCTTTGGCATGGTGGGCAGGGGAAAATCTAGTGTTTTAAATGCTTTGGTAGGACAAGAAATATTTATCACCGGGCCTCTACATGGAGTTACCCAAGATATAAGTCAAACTAATTGGCAATTAAATAAAGAAAGTATTGGTAATGGATTGGGCAATGTGCAACGGTTGATTAACTCCACGGCAAAAGCTCAAATTCAATTGATTGATACCCCCGGCATTGATGAGATTGATGGGGAAACGAGGGAGGCGTTAGCCCATGATTTGGCTAGTCAGGTGGATTTAATTTTGTTTGTGGTGTCGGGAGATATTACGAGGGTGGAATATCAAGCCCTTTCGCAGTTGCGGGAGGTGGGTAAACCGATGATTTTGGTATTTAATAAAATTGATCAATATCCTGATGCCGATCGCACCGAAATCTATGAGACAATTAGGGATAAAAGGGTAAAAGAGTTACTATCCCCCGATGAGATTGTGATGGTGGCTGCATCCCCCCTAATTTCTGAAGCGGTGAGGGATGGAGATAATCGGTTAAAAGTTAGCCGTCGTCGGGGAGAGCCTAACATTGAGGACTTACAACTAAAAATCCTTGAAATTCTCCATCGGGAGGGAAAATCCCTTGTGGCGCTTAATACCATGTTATTTACAGGTAATATTAATGAACGATTGGTGCAAAGAAAGCTAGATGTAAGGGATGATAACGCCGAAAAAATAATCCAAAAAGCCGTAATGACCAAAGCCAGTGCGATCGCCCTTAACCCCGTAACCGCCCTAGATTTGTTCACAGGGGCGATCATTGATGTGGCAATGATTTTAAGCCTTTCCCACCTTTATAACATCCCCATGACCCAAAAAGGAGCATTAGGACTACTAAAAAAAATAGCCTTCAGCATGGGAGGTATTACCGCCAGTGACATCTTAGTTACATTTGGTCTAAGTTCCCTCAAAGGAGTATTGGGCTTAACTACCCCCATCACAGGAGGATTAAGCCTTGCCCCCTATCTCTCCGTAGCCATTACCCAAGCGGGGGTAGCGGGGGTTTCCACCTACGCCATCGGACAAGTGAGCAAAGTTTATCTTGCCAACGGTGCATCATGGGGAGAAAATGGCCCCTTGGCAGTGGTAGAAAATATTATCAATTCCCTCGACGAAACCTCCATCTTAAATCGCATTAAATGGGAATTAAAAGCTAAACTAAAAGCCACTAAACCGCCAACAATTGATCCCAATCTTGGCTAGGAGCATTTTTATCCGCCACAATTTCCAAAATTTTGCCATCGGTTTCCGGGCGAGAAATCACCTCCACACACACTTGCGCCACCTTTTGACGGGGAATAGAGCCTTCTTCAAGCATATCCGCCCCCTTTACCACCAAGGGATATAAATTATCTTCATTTTTTAAACCCCCCGGGCGTACGATAGTATAGTTTAAGCCACTATTCACTAAATACTTTTCTGCCTGTTTTTTCCAAAACAATACCAAGCCAAATAGATTGAGAGGATGGAAAAACTTCGACACACATAGGGAAGTAACGAAAATAAATTTATCTATATGAGCTTGTTTTGCACAATTAATGAGATTTTTAGTACCTTCAAGGTCAACCTTATAAAATGCAGTAATATCCCAACTAGGAGTAGCCCCCGTGGCACAAATCACCACATCACAACCCTCCATGGCAGTATCTAAGGTAGCAGGTTTTAAAACATCCCCCACCACTACTTCCACTGAAGGAGCTAAGATTTCCTTGGCTTTAGCTTCATCCCTCACTAAAGCACGAACATCCATCCCTTTTTCGACTAACTCTTTTACTATTCTTCTGCCCGTTTGCCCCGTGGCACCTGCAACTAAAATTTTCATAGAATTGGTTTTTTATAATGACGATAATTCTATGGTATCAATTTGTTCAGAGACAATTTATTTTCCCTCACTCCACAAGGGGTTAAAACCCCTTGCCACAAAATTAATATTATCGAATTGCTACCCTAACATCTAAATTGGTTGATCATCACGCCAGTTACCGTCAATCACCGTACCATCACTAAAGGTATAGATTCCCGTGCCATTTTTCTTGCCGTTGGCAAACTGTCCATTATAAGTGTCACCATTGGTGTAAGTACAACTCACCTGCCCATGGAGTTGATTGTTGCTAAATTCCCCTTGACAGACATCACCGTTGGCAAAAGTAAATATTCCTTGCCCTTGAAATTTTCCATCTACAAATTGTCCTTCATAGCGATTACCATTGGGAAAAGTATAAGAGCCATTGCCCGATTGTTTGCCATTGTCAAAGTTGCCTTCATAAACACCACCATCAGAAAAAGTTAGTTTTCCTCGTCCGTGGGGAATGCCATCCCTCATTTCTCCTTGGTAGGTGTCATCACTAGGAAATCTTCTTTCACCGTTACCTGTTAATCTACCTTGGGTAAAAGTACCTCGATAACTGCCCCCATCCGCAAAGATATAAAATCCTTCTCCATGGGGTTGATTCTCAAGAAGTTGTCCCTGGTAGCGATCGCCATTAGCAAAATCACAGATACCCTCCCCTTGAATTTGACCATCTTTGACAGTACCCGAACAACTATCTCCATTACTAAAGATAAATTTACCCTCCCCTTGGGGTTCACCATTTGCAAAAGTGCCTTCAAAACGACTGCCATCGGGGGAAGTATAAACTCCTTGCCCGTGGGGTTGCCCTTGTTTAAACTCCCCTTCATATATATCCCCATCGGCATAAATTCTTTTACCTTTGCCCTCAATTTGATCATTAGTAAATTCGCCCTCGTAGCGATCGCCATTAGCAAAAATATATATACCCTGCCCCTGTTTTTTACCATCAACAAAATTCCCCTCGTAGCTATCACCATTACTAAAAGTACATTTCCCCTGCCCATGGAGATTACCATTTCTTAATTGCCCCTCACAGCGACTACCATCAGGAAGATTAATAGTATTAGCTAAAACGGGAGTAATGAAAAATAAACTATTAACAATAGTGGCACTAAAAAGATTAATTATTAAAGTTTTTTTGGTGATTTTATTCATTATTTTATCTGAGTAATTAATAGTTATAAATGATGTTCTAAAAATATTTAATTAAATTCCCTGCTTATTAAGAGGGGGGAGCAAATTTTTATTCTGTGCCATTATTTTCCGTTGACAGTTGTTGCCTTTCCCTTTCCGCTTGAGCCTCGGCTTCCCGTTGTTGCCTTTCCCTTTCCGCCTGAGCTTGGGCTTCCCGTTGTTG
>NZ_JBSZCP010000061.1:0-60356 GCF_054166785.1 Cyanobacterium sp. | reverse complement strand
ATAATGGGTCGAATTTTTCACACCAACGATTAAAACATGGTGGCATGGACGAAGACGTTGTTTCTTTCATAATGACCTAATGTTGTCACTCTGTCTACTTTTATTATTAGTTTACCTTACTTTTCTGTTTAAGTACCGTTATTTACCTCGCACTAACTATGTTCCTGCCTGTGGTGAGGAGGAATATCTTAACCGTATTCCTACCGTTTCTTGGCTAGAGGAAGGGGAAGGTAAGGCAAAAAAGGTTACGGAATATTATCGTTTAGTTTTCCGTAATATGTTACCTTCAGGAAATGAAAGAACTTTAATCGGCTCAATTATTCCTAAAAAAGTTACCTTTATTAATACTTGTAATGGAATTGCTTTTCAGAATGAAAGACTGCCAGAAGGTTTAATTTTTAGTAGCTTAAGTTTTTCAATAATTTTTGATTTCTTAGTGAAAATATCAGGAAAAGGACTTTTAGCAACACTATTAAAAGATTTTCCGATTATTTACGGCACAAAATACGACAAAGCGTTAATAGTGCGTTGTTTAACCCTAACTTGTTTAACCAACCATTACACCGAGTTATGGGAAAGTAGCTATGACGCAGAATTTAATGAGGATAGTTTTACCCTCACCCCCCCAACCCCCCTCTCCCAAAGGCGAGGGGGGAGCAATGAAGAACTCTTGTCCCCCTCTCCTACTAGGAGAGGGGCTAGGGGTGAGGGCAAAAGAAATCGGCTGGAATGACATCAAGGAGATGAAATCTGGCACAGTAGAGCGCACAATTATGGACGATACCAGCCCATCGGGAACGGTGGAAAGGGTGATTAGTTATCAGGCGCCATTTGAGAGGAGGTTCGATGGGATGAGTAATGAGTAATGAGTAATGAGTAATTACTTATAAAGTATAATTGAATTATTGTATTGAAATTTTACTTATGACTAATGATAATAAAAATATAACTATTCAAGAAAGAACGGAAATTTTTGCCATTAGAGTGATAAAAGCATACTCAGAGCTTAATAAAAGACATTTTGATGATGCGGGGAAAATTTTATCAAAACAATTTTTAAGAAGTGGAACGTCTATCGGGGCAAATTGTTCAGAAGCTGTTTTTGCTCAATCTAACAAGGATTTTATTAATAAATATTCTATTGCTTTAAAAGAAGCCAATGAAACTAAATATTGGATAAAAATAATGACTAAATCAGGTCTAGTTTCGTTATCTAAATTTGAAAATATGATAGAAGAAAATGATAGAATTATCAGAATACTAATAAGTTCCATCAACAAATTGAAAGAAAAACAACCCCACTAACCATCAACTCATTACTTCTCACTCCTTACTCATTACTCATTACTCATTACTCCCTACTCCCTACTCCCTACTCCTTACTCCTTCCTCCCTACTCCCTACTCCCTACTCCCTACTCCTTCCTCCCTACTCCTTACTCCTTCCTCCCTACTCCCTACTCCTTCCTCCCTACTCATTACTCATTACTCATTACTCATTACTCATTACTCCTTCCCGCCATGATTCCATCCCTTCTTGCCGATGAACTTCGCACCAGCATTGCAGAATATTTACGCACGGAGTTTACCCCCACTACCCCCAGTTTTACTAACCTCATTGAAGATTTTTTGCAGGAAGAAGATAGTATTTTTAAAGGATCTTATTTATCCCTTGGTTTACCCTTTCGGCGAGGAAATATTGGTAAGGATTTTTTTCCCGATGTACCCATGAAGTTTGCTCCCCATCTTCATCAGGAGTTAGCTTTTCATCGCCTCCAAAGCCCCCATTATCAATCTACCTTGGTGGCAACGGGTACGGGTTCAGGGAAGACGGAATGTTATATGATGCCCATATTGGATCATTGTTTGCAAACTTTCCGAGAAAGGGGGATCAAGGCTATTTTGATTTATCCCATGAATGCCCTGGCTACGGATCAAGCTAAACGTTTGGCTGGTTTAATTTGGCATAATCCCCACCTAAAGGGGAAGGTAACGGCGGGGTTATATGTGGGGGATTCGGAAAGAGAGCCGAAAACAGTGATGGGGGAGGATTATGTTATTACGGATAAAAAGTTATTGAGACAATATCCCCCCGATATTCTGCTGACTAACTATAAAATGCTTGATTATCTGTTGATTCGTCCTAGTAGTCAGAGTATTTGGGCAAAAAATAACCCTGAAACGTTGCGTTATCTGGTGGTGGATGAAATTCATACTTTTGATGGGGCGCAGGGTACGGATTTGGCTTGTTTGTTGCGTCGTCTCAAGGCTAGGTTACAAACGCCCCCTAAACATCTTGCCTGTGTGGGTACTTCTGCCACTTTGGGGGGGGATAATAGTAAGCAGGAGATGATCCATTATGCGCAAACGATTTTCGGTGAGTCGTTTGGGGAGTCGGCGGTTATTGAGGAGGATCGTTTATCATCGGTGGATTTTTTGGCTTCGGCGTTAATTGACTATGCACCATTACCCAGCAGTGAGGATTTATGGGGGCTTAGGAATGCGCAGTATGAGAGTTTGGCGGATTATGTAAAGGCTCATTTTTACCTCTGGTTTAATGAGGAGTTGGGGGATAATTTTGATGATTTGCCATGGCGGGTGGCTCTGGGCGATCGCCTGAAGTCGTTATTTATAGTGCAAAATTTACTCAAGGTAATGGATCATCATCGGGTGATTTCTTTGGGGGTATTGTGGCAAGAGTTGAGCCGTAACAACAGTTTGGGGCAGAGATATAGTGATCAAGAAGGGGAAATCATTTTAAATAGTTTATTAACCCTAAGTGCGATCGCCCGTAATGGTGACGGAGGAGCATGGGTAAACATCCGCCTACAGTTTTGGCTTAGGGAATTGAGAAGAATGGTGGCAACGGTGAGCGAAAAACCAAGATTAGTCCACCACGATGATTTAACCCCAGAACAACAAAAAAGAAGTTTACCCGTAATTCATTGTCGCCATTGTGGTAGTACAGGGTGGGGGGGGTTAAGAAGACAAACCGCCGACAATAAGATCAGTTGTGATGTGAAAGATTTTTATGTGGGTTATTTCTCCCAAAACCCTTTAATCACTTTTGTTTTCCCTGAAGATGCCCCACAGGGAAATACCCCTCTCCCTAACCCTCTCCCTCTGGGAGAGGGAACAATATCCCCCCTCTTACCCCCCTCTCCTCTTAGGAGAGGGGCTGGGGGTGAGGTCAAATCCCTAGGAGGTGAGGTTCTACACCATCAGCTATGCACAGAATGTCTGACTCTCAATAAACAAAGTGCGATCGCCTGTAATCGTTGCGGTAGTGACCATTTAATTGCTGTCATGGAACCGAGTAATTTGGTACATACCAGCACCAAAAATGAACAGATTACCCGCAAAATTAGCCATGATTGCCCCGTGTGTGGTAGTAAGGATGGTTTACTCATTTTAGGGTCAAGATCCGCCAGTTTAGCTAGTGGGGCTATTGGTACTTTTTTCACTTCTGTTTACAATGATGACCCCAAATTAATTACCTTTTCTGATTCGGTACAAGATGCCGCCCACCGTGCGGGTTTTTTTGAAGCTCGTACCTATAAAATTACGGTGCGATCGGCTATTTGTCAATCTTTACAAACTCCTCAAAACCTCCACCATTTCAGGGAACAATTCACCAGTAAGGGGCCATCGCCCTTTACCAACGATGGGGACTATGTAGCCACCTTTATCCCTGCGGATATGGAATGGTTGAAAGAATGGGAAACATTGCAACAGGGGGAAAAATTAGACCCCTATTTAACAAAATTAATCCATCAAAGGCTCGACTGGGAAATTATCGCCGAATTGGGCTTACATAGCAAAAAAGGAGGCTCATTGGAAAAAAGCCATAGCTGTAGTGTTGGCTTAGATCAACCATTACTGACTCAAACTCTCATCCCCCTCCAAGAAACCCTCCGCAACGAAATTGGCGGTTTAGAAAAGCTCAACTCCAACCCATTAAAACAATTAATCGTGGGGATGGTATATCACCTACGGCAACGGGGAGGAATTTTACACTCCGCCACCAAAAATTATATCGAAGATGGTGGCAACACCTACCGCCTCCAACAACCTCCCTTTATGCCTCCTTTTGGCCCTGCTTCCCTCACCCCTACCTATTTAACCGAGGGAAATTTACCCCGTTTTGAATCATTATTTTCATCGAGGGGGCATTCTTCATGGTACGAAATTTGGGTGTATAAATTGCTAGGTAACTATTGCCCCCTAATTATCAGTCAACTAGAATCAATTTATGACATCATTCTTACCCATCTGGTGGAAAACGGTATCTTTGGGCTAAATTTTGCCAAGAAAAGTATCAGGGTATGGGGTATCGAACAAAAAGCCCTAGAAATCCATCCCCATAGCCATCGGTTTAAGTGTAATCACTGCACCCATGAAGTGGTAGCCACTCCCCCAGAAGCCTATCTTTGGGAGAATATGCCTTGTTTACATCCCCAATGCCATGGACATTATCAGGAAAGTGTTAACCTCACCTCCAACTTTTATCGTAATCTTTACCGTCAAGGCAAATTACGCCGTATTTTTGCTCGAGAGCATACAGGGTTATTAACTAGGGATGGGAGGGAAGATTTAGAACAACGGTTTATCAAAGGGGATAGAAAAACTGACCCTAATCTACTCTCTGCCACCTCCACTCTCGAAATGGGTATTGATATTGGGGATTTATCTTCGGTGTTGTTATGTTCGATTCCCCCTAATCAAGCTAATTATCAGCAAAGAATTGGACGGGCAGGAAGAAGAGATGGTAATGCCCTGATAACGGCGATCGCCAATGGTACTCCCCATGACCTCTATTTTTGGTCAAATCCTTTGAAAATGCTTAATGGTGGGGTAATGCCCCCCGGCTCATATCTTGATGCTGCGGCTATTCTACAACGGCAATTAACCGCCTATTGTTTGGATCGTTGGGTGGTAGAGGAAGCCCAATCTATGAAGGTATTAGAAGATTTTGGCAAGGTTTTAACCGCCATTGAAAACAAAAATTTATCCCGTTTTCCCTATCCTTGGTTAAGTTATATCGATCAACATCAACAGAAATTATTACAGGGTTTTATTAATTTATTTACCCAAGAAATAAATCCTAATACAAATCAACCCATACTCTCCGATGTCACCATTGAACAATTAAGACTATTCATCGAGAAGGGGGAAGATAATGAAGGGGGATTAACTTGGCAAATCCTCAATCGTTTACAGGAAGTGGTGGAGGAGAGAACAAGGTTAAAAAAGCAAATTAGTGCCTTAAAAAGTCGTCTCGAAAACAAAGAAAAAGGGGCAAAATCACAAAATCATGAGCAGGAAGTTGGGGAACTACAAAGGGAGCGTAGTGGTTTAATGGATTTAAGGAAGAAGATTAACGACAAAAATATCCTTAATTTTCTCACCGATGAAGGTTTATTGCCTAATTATGCTTTTCCTGAACCGGGGGTAACCCTCCAATCTATTATCTGGAGGAAAAAAACCACCCAAGGAGATGCCCAAGGTAATAAATATGAAACCTCCTCTTTTGAATATGAGCGCCCCAGTGCGATCGCCATTAAGGAATTAGTACCCAGCGGAGTGTTTTACGCTCAAGGAAAACAAGTTAAAATCGATCAAATAGATCTCAATCTTTCCAAGGTAGAAGAATGGAGATTGTGCCGTAATTGTTCCTTTGCCACCGAAGCCATTCGAGATATTGCCCACCAAGCAACTTGCCCCCGTTGCGGTGATATTATGTGGTCAGATGAGGGTAGAAAACGCAAATTACTACGGTTAAGGCAGGTAATGGCGACCACTAGCGCCCATAGTAGTAGTATTGGGGATGATCGAGATGAGAGAAACAGTGCCTTTTTTACTCGTCAAATGTTGGTGGATTTTGAACCGAATCACTGTGAAAATAGTTATTTAATCGATGATGAAACTTTCCCCTTTGGCTTTGAATTTATTAGTAAAGTTACCTTTCGGGAGATTAATTTTGGTGAACCTTCCCATTTAGCCGATAATTTTGAAGTGGCGGGGGAGTCTTTCCCTCGGGCAGGATTTAAAATTTGTCGTCATTGTGGCAAGGTGCAAAATGGTAGGGATGATAAACCAAATCATACTTTGAGTTGTACCAGTCACACCAAAAAACGACCAGAAGATTTTATCGATGTTGTCTATCTATTTCGGGAATTTCAATCGGAGGCGATTCGCTTTTTAATGCCCATAGATACCCTCAACTCAGATCAACAATTACACTCTTTTATCGCCGCTTTACAGTTGGGTTTGAAACTTTATTTTAAGGGTAGTGTAGATCATCTCAAAACTTTAATTAATCAAGAACCTTCTAGTAATAGTCCCAGTTTACTACGCAAACCCTTTTTATTCCTCTATGACACTATCCCTGGAGGTAGTGGTTATCTAAGGCAATTATTGAGGAATCCTGATAACTTTTTTAAACTATTCCAACAGGCGTTAATGGTATTAAAAACCTGTGAATGTGAGGATGGTTGTTATAACTGTGTTTATGGTTATCGCAATAGTTTTGACCGAGATTACACCAGTCGCACGGTAGCCCGAAACTTACTTAATAGTATTCTTTCTCGTCAATCTCTCCTTAAACCTCACCCCTCAAATCTTTCCTTAGTTCCCCTCAATGCTTTATTTGATAGTGTTTTGGAGCAAAGATTTATTGAAGCCTTGAGACGTTATCGCTACCAAAATCAGCCTACCATAGTTAGTAAGGAAATAGTTAATGGCAAGGCTGGTTATTTTGTGCAAATAGGAGATAAGTCATGGAATATTGAGCCACAGGTGGATTTAGGTAGTAATCAAGGCATAAATCCCCCTAGTCGCGCTGATTTTGTTTTTTATCCTACGAAAAAGGAACAGAGTAAGCCCATTGTTATTTTTACGGATGGTTGGCAATATCATTGCGATCGCACTTGTACAGATTTTAGTCAACGGATGGCGATCAATAAAACTGAATGTTATTATCAACAATATTTATGTGAAAAATGTTGATTACCAAAATAAGGGGCTCAAATTTTATAATTAGGAAAAATATCTAGGGCTTACTACATAAATTAAAAACCATAAATACTACTATTATCAATTCTCAATTCTCCATTATCAATTATTATGATTCCCTCTATTAAAATCGCTTTTGGCTCAGATTTTTTACAAGCATTTAGTAATCTTTCATCCCAAGGACAAAGTAAAACCCGTCGATTTATCGATAAATTTACCACCAACCCCACCGCTTCAGGGTTAAACTACGAAAATATTACCAATGCACGGGATACTCAGCTAAAGTCTGTTCGGGTTGATAACAATTATAGGGCGATCGTTCGTAAACCCGAAAAAGGTAATACTTATTTACTACTATGGGTAGATAAACATGATCAAGCCTATCAATGGGCGCAAAACCGAGTATGTAAAATTAACCCCGAATCAGGGGCAATACAAATTATTGACATTGAGCAGGTAAAAAGAGTAGAGGAAGATATTAGCCGAAATAAAACAGGATTGGAAATAGCTCGATTTAAAGATATTGCCAAGAAGGATTTATTAAGGTTTGGTGTACCTGAAGAATATTTAACTGCAGTTTATGGGGTGGTGACAGATGCCGACATTGATCAAATATTACCTGAGTTGCCCGAAGAAGCCGCTGATGCCGTGATGATGTTGGGGGCTGGTTATTCGGTTAATGAAGTTTATCAGGAAATACAAAAATCCCCCTCGGAGGTGATTAACACCGATGATTTAGATAGCGCCCTAGGGAGGGACGATAGTAAAAGACGCTTTTATGTCATCGAAGATGATGCTGCTTTAGAAGCAATTTTAAATGCCCCATTGGACACATGGCGGGTATTTTTGCATCCTACCCAACGGCGCCTCGTAGAAAGGGATTGGAATGGTCCTGTGAGGGTTTTAGGGGGCGCTGGTACGGGAAAAACAGTAGTGGCGATGCACCGTGCTAAGTGGCTATTGCAACACCGTTTTAAGGCTGAGGGCGATCGCATCTTATTTACTACTTATACAAAAAATTTAGCCATTGACATTGAAACAAACCTACGCAAAATCTGTTCTTCTGCCATGATGAGAAGAATTAAGGTGATTAATATTGATGCTTGGGTGGTAAAGTTTCTTAAAAGTGAGGGGCTTAATGTCCGCATTGTTTATGATCGAGATGTACAAGAATTATGGCAAAAAGCCTATGGCATCGCACCTTCTAGCCCTGATTTACCTCTATCATTTTATCAGGATGAATGGAAAGAGGTAATCCAAACTAATGACATCAAAACCGAAAAAGAATATGTTCGGGTCTCTCGCAAGGGTAGGGGTACGAGTCTAAAACGTTCGGAAAGAGGAGCTATTTGGTCAGTATTTGAGGAATACCGCAATTTACTTCAAATTAGAGGTTGGAAGGAAATCGAAGATGCTCTCAGGGATGCTCGTAGCCTTTTAGACAATAATCCAGATATGATCCACCCCTTCCAGTCCATCATTGTGGATGAAGCCCAAGATATGAGCGAAGGAGTATTTCGTTTATTGCGTACCCTTATTCCCCAAGAAAGAACAAATGATCTATTTATTGTCGGAGATCCCCATCAACGTATTTATGGTAATAAAGTTATTTTAAGTCAGTGTGGTATCGAAATTAGGGGGCGATCGAAAAAACTACGTATTAATTACCGTACCACCGAAGAAATTCGCCAATGGGCAACATCCATATTAGAAGGATTAAATTTTGATGATCTTAATGGTAATGTAGATACTCTGAAAGAATATCGATCACTTTTGAGGGGAGAAAAACCCATCATAAAACACTTTACCAGTGAAACAGAAGAAATAGATTTTCTCATCACCAAGATTAAAGAGTTAAATAATCATGGCATACCCCTAAAAAGTATGTGCTTAACCCTAAGAACAAATCAACTGGTAAAAAAATATATTTCCATGTTAGATCAACATGACGTTAAAACCCAGATGATACAAAAAGATGAAGCTGATAATCAAGCCATCGATGGTTTAAGAGTTGCCACCATGCACCGAGTAAAAGGATTACAGTTTGATTATATGTTAATTCCTTCTGTTAATCATGACATAATGCCCTTACAGTGGGTATTTGATAGATTAACTGATGAGACTGCTAAAGATAATTTTATCCAACAAGAGCGCTCTTTACTCCATGTAGCCGTCACAAGGGCAAAACAAGGGGCGTTGATCACTTCCTATGGTCAATCTAGTTCTTTAATTTACTAATTTTTTTATTAATTCACAACCTATTGTAATAATATTACTTACTTTCAAGATGAGCAATAATTTGTTCATCTACACTAAACTCAATCTCTTTTTTATCTCTTTGATTAGCTAAATAATCATTTTCAAAAGACTCTTTTAAGCCTGAAATTAGATCATATTTTGGTTGCCATGATAGTTCTTTTTTAGCTTTGGAAATATCAGTAAAAAAGTGTTGCATTCTGATGGGAAATGCTTTTCTTTTTCCTACATCAATTTGATGGGGGTCATAATATCTAATATCGATGTCGTGGGGATTTTTACCCATGGCGGAAGCGCAGGCAAGGGCTAACCCTGTAAAGGTGGTAAAACGATCGCCCGAGATGTTGTATATTTGTCCTATGGCTTGGGAATTACCTAATACGGCAGTCATAGCTGATGCTAAATCTTCCACATGACCAAATTGAGTAATATATAAACCATGGTGGGGAATGGGAATTGGTAAACCTCGCACTAAACGGTCAAAAAACCAATTTTCCAGATCATTATAATTGCCTGAGCCATAGATATATACTGGGCGAATGGAGGTGAAGGGAATGCCGGATTCCTTGAGGTAGGCTTCGGTTTCAAATTTGCCCCGATGACGACTTTCGGGATTTAGGGGGTCATTTTCTAGGTGGGGCATCTGGTGAGATGGTAAATACACCCCTGCGGAGCTTACATAGACAAAATGGGATACTTTGCCGTTAAATAGATCTACGAGGGGTTTTGTGTCCGAGAGGGTACGCCCGTTGTTGTCAAAGATAGCATCAAATTTTTCTCCTTTTAGCTTCTCTTCTAATTCTACCGCTGAAGTGCGATCGCCCCTAATTTGTTGAATACCATCTACGGGGGCAGGATGATTTCCACGGTTAAATAAAACTACTTCATGACCTTGATGGACTAACATTTTGGTAAGGGATACACCAATAAATCTAGTTCCCCCCATGATTAAAATACGCATAAAATATCTCTTTAAACTCTACAATGCCCATTCTACCCCCTCGGGTTTCATCCATTAAACCGAGAGACGAATTTTGGAACCATCACTGGTTTTATACACTTCAATGCGAGATTGGAAAGCCTCCTTAAATTGCGGCATGTGGGTGACAGTGAGGATACAGGCAAAATCATCAGCAATAGCATTTAAAGCTCCTATGAGGCGATCGCACCCTGCATCATCCTGAGTACCAAAACCCTCATCGATTATAAGTAACTGTAACGCAGTACCAGACCTTTGGGTCAAAATACGGGAAAGGGCTAGACGAATGGAAAAATTAATCCGAAAACTTTCCCCCCCCGAATAGGTTTCATAGGATCTGCTCCCTTGGGCATCGGAGATGATAATATCAAGGGTATCTTTAAAATTTGAGTCTGACTTTTTCGATTTACTAATCTTTTCTTTTTGGGTAACAAATTGGATATGTAATTGGTTATTACTCAGACGACTTAAAGTTTGATTTGCTTCGGCTTCTAGTTGAGGTAATAGGTTTTCTATCATTAAGGCTTGAATGCCATTTTTTCCAAATGCTTTATGCAATTCCGTATAAATGCGATAGTTTTTCTCTATCTGTTGCATCTCTTTGGCAATAGATTCTAGTTGTTTTTCATCTTTATTAATATCATCTAAAGACTTTTCAATGCCTCCTTTTTGTGTTGATAATTGATTGATTTTTTCTCTTTTAAAATTTATCTGCTGTTGTAATTTGTTTAACTCTTCTCTGTGGTCACATAAAGTTGATAACTGTTGTTTTAATTGATTAATTTTGATTTCTTTTTCGTTTATTTCTGTGTGATAATTGATAATTTTTTGCTCATTTTGACTTATTTTTTGTGTTAATAAAGGATTTTTTTCCTTAGCATTTGCTAATTTCTCATACTCCAATTGATATTTTTGTAACTTTCGAATATTATTTCTTACCTCGTCAAGGTGTTCCTCATCATAGCCAATGGTAATTATTTTTTGCTGTATATCATTTATATTTTGTTGTAAATCGGAATTATTTTGCAAGTCTTTTAACTGCTCATTTAAAGTAATTAATTCTTTATCTAAATCAATCTGTTTTAATTCTAATTTACTTAGTTTTTGTTCTGCCTCTTGAAATTTTTGATAATTAGTTTCTGCCCATCGATATTTACTCTCATTTTCTCTAACTAAACTATAAGTTTCAGGACTATATCCCAACTCTTTTATTTTTGCCCTAACTTGATTTAATTCCGTCCTAATATCAGGTAGATAATTCTGAGAATTTACTAAAGCAATTAATTCCTCCGTTTCCTCCGTAATGTTATCCAATTGTTCATAAATTTCATCCATACTATTAAGAAAATTTTCATAACGAGCTTTATTTTGTTGTAGTGTTTCTTCTCGTTTTAACCTACCCCTTAAACCTTGACACTCCTCCTCTAATTCCCTTAAAGTGCGATCGCACTGTATAATATCAGAATCATACTGCCAAGAAGAATTTTCTAAATTCTTTAACTCCTTCAAGCTATTATTAATAACATGATTAAGATGAATCTCATCCAAAGGAGACTCACACACAGGGCAAATAGTATTATTATCACCCCGTAGAGTATTTAACTTTTGATTAACCTCCTCAATTTGAATTGCAACATTATTTTTATAATCCAACAAACGTTGTTTAGCTAATAATTGACTTGCCTTTTTTTCATTAACCCTTGTTAAGTAGTTTTTTTCTTTTTCAATATTTTTTAACTCTTGTTCAACATCAAGATATTGTATTCTAATCTCAGAAGCTTGTTGCACTTTTTCCCGTAAAGATAACTTTTGCTTCTCTAATTGCTCTATATTAGAAACTAACTTTACCTCTTCCTTTTCCAACTCCCTAACTAAATTAGATTCCTCCTCCTGTAAAAGATTAAAATCACTCCTAACCAAATCTAATTGAGCTAACTTATCACGATAATATCTAAACTTCTCAACATTATCAATAATTTCGTCCTTATCAGCAATAACCCTCTCCAAGTCAGCCTTACTTTTCCCCAACTCTTCTAACCTAAAATTAATCTCTCGGATACTTTGCTCTAAATTATTAACTTCTTTGTGTAACCGTTTATCTAAAGTATTAAATTCATCTACCAATAACTTATTCTCCCTATATTTTTCCGCTAAAACCTTCTCCTCATCACAACATCCCTGTAAAAGTTCATAACTACTAACAATTTCTTCCTCCTTACCCAAAATAATATTTAACTCCTCAACATCCCTAACTAATGCCTGATTCTCATCCCTCAATTGCCTTAGTTTATCCCTTACCTCCAGCAACTGATTATTTTGCCAACCTAACTCTTTTTCAAGGGTATCTCTTTCCGTATTTAAAAGTTGTACTTGTCTTAAACTCTCATTCAGTTGATGAAATTCATTTTCATGGTACGCCAAATCCTTATTAATATTGGTAAGGGCAAGAAGATAATTATCCTTCTCCTGCAACTTACCCCCCAACAACTCCCATTGCCCCTCTAAGCGATTTTTATCCTCGTTATACCTTTTTGCCGAATCCTTTGCCTTCTGTGCAACTTTGTCATACTCATCCAACTTTAGTAACTTAACTAAAATTTCCTTTCTCTGGGATGCCCCATAAGTCATAAACTTATCCGCCTGCCCCTGTTGTAGATAAGCAGAATTAACAAAAGTATCATAATCCATCTTCAAGCAATCATTAACCCTATCTTGGGTTTCCGTGACACCTTTAGCCGAAATAGAATTAAAATTATTCTTATTAAGGATTTGAAAATCTAAAGTAGAGCCTCCTTTTCTTTGTTTCGTACGAATAATGCGATAAATTTGCCCACCATAACTAAACTCAAAATCAACCCTAGTATTTTTTTCCCCCAAATGAATTACATCCTCACTAGCTTTTGCCCTTGTTTTTCCCCAAATAGCCCAAGTAATAGCCTCCAGCAAAGAGGACTTTCCCGCGCCATTAGCCCCACATATACAGGCAGTATGTAAACCATCAAAATCTAAAGTAGCCTGACGATAACTAAGAAAGTTTTGTAATGTTAATTTTTTGGGAATCATAACAATTAGGAGAAGGAATAAAAGATATACTATGACTTTTCTGAGCAAATCTTATTTGACATACATTGTCTAGCTTAACCGTTATCCGATTTATACCATAAAAAATCTGTGTCTTTTCCTTTAGGCTATATTTCCACTATTTAATTTATGATTAGAGTATCAGGGTTTGATGAATATCCATGAGACTTATTAAATATAAAAATTTGTTAATTTTGTCCCTCGGTATAGCCATGACAGGGATTTCTTTTTTTCTTTTTCATTTGTTAAATGTGCGAGAAAGAATACAAATAGAACAACTAATTTCTGCTCAATTAATTACCACAGAAACAAAAATACAAAATAAGTTAAGATCTGAAATAAATGCCCTACAAAGACTTGTCAAAGGTTGGGAATTTCGTGGCGGTTATAACCGTTTAGAGTGGGAAAATGATGTTTCTAATTATTTGAACAATACAACGGGTTATCAAGCAATACAATGGGTAGATACCGATTATTTTGTACGTTGGGTAGTTCATGAAAAAGGGAATGAAAGTGCTTTAAATTTAGATCTTAGTTTTGAGGAAAAAAGACGAAATTCTCTCAACACAGCTAAGGAAATCAGGGATAGTTTTATTACCCCAACAGTGGATTTAGTACAAGGGGTTAAAGGTTTTATTATCTATAATCCTATTTTTGTTGATGATGAATTTGATGGTTTTATTATTGGCGTATTTAATATTAATTCTTTATTTTATCATTTATTAAGGGAAGAAAGTCTTAAGGGTTATCAAGTATTTATTTATGATGATAATTCCCTGATTTATAGCACAACCTATGGTGAGGAAAAAGATAATTTATCATGGCGAGATAGCAGTAAATTGAGTTATCGGGGCATTGAGTGGGAAATTGTTTTAATTCCTAACAATACTTTAATTCAACAAAATAAATCTCCTTTACCCGTGGTGGTTTTGATAGCGGGGATTATAATTTCTTGGTTGTTGGTTTGGGGTTTAAATTCTTTGTGGAAGGCGAATAATCGTAATATTTTATTAGAGAAAGCAAGGGCAGAGGCAGAAAGTGCCAATGCTGCTAAAAGTCAGTTTTTGGCGATGATGAGTCATGAAATTCGTACTCCTCTTAATGGAATATTTGGCATTCTCAATTTATTAAAGGATACTCCGTTGAGTAATGAGCAGTATGATTTTATTGAAACTATTGAAGATAGTGGCAAAAGTTTACTTTTAATTATTAATGATATATTGGATTTTTCAAAGGTTGAATCGGGACATTTAGATTTAGTTTTTGAGGATTTTAATTTACAGCAATGTCTTAAAAGTGTGATTGATTTGCTTAGTTTTGAAGCTAAAAGTCAAGGTTTAGATTTGAAGTTATTGTGGGCATCTGATACTCCTATCTATGTGCGGGGAGATGTGGGGCGTGTGAGACAGGTTTTAATTAATTTGATTGGTAATGGTTTAAAGTTTACTAAAGAGGGAGGGGTAACGGTAGAGGTTACTAATGATGATGGTGATGAGGAGGGTAATTATCTCATTCAATTTTTGGTAAAGGATACGGGCATTGGCATTGCGAAGGAAAATCAGGAAAAATTGTTTAATCCATTTGTACAGGCGGATGGGGCGATAAATCGTCGTTATGGTGGCACTGGTTTGGGTTTGGTTATTAGTCGTCGTCTGGCTAGGTTGATGGGGGGCGATATTTGGTTTAGCAGTGAGTGGGGAATAGGTTCTAGTTTTTACTTTACTATTAAGGTGTTAAAAGCTATGGTACAAGAATCAACTCCTATGCCTGTGTCAGTTTCTAATGCCCCTCTGGATGAGCAAAAATTATTAATGAATTCTAACAACAAAGAAAAAGTCGCCGATGAGGTGTATTCAAAAAAAGCAACGGTAGAGAAGAGTAATAGTGGGTTTAAATCCGTCAGTAAACAAGACAAAAATTTACGTATTTTAGTGGCAGAGGATAACTTGGTTAACCAAAAAGTAGCTCTTTTATTACTCAAAAAATTAGGTTATGCCCCTGATTTAGCGGTTAATGGTTTAAAAGTGCTGGAGGCTTTTGAAAATAACTGTTATGACATTGTGTTAATGGATATGCAAATGCCCGAAATGGATGGTTTAAGTGCCACCCAATGGATTAGGGAAAATGTGAGTCATTCTAAACAACCCTATATTATCGCCATGACTGCCAATGCAACTAAAGCTGATGAAAAACGGTGTTTTGATGTGGGAATGGATGACTATATTAGTAAGCCTTTTGATTTTCAGGTGTTAACGGAGAAGTTAAATTTTTTGGAAATGGTGGTAAGTGAAATTAGTTAGTTATCGGGAGTTTTGAGGTATGCTTCGATAAAGTCATCTAAGTTACCGTCCATGACGCTATCAACGGCGGTGGTTTCTACGTTGGTACGTAAATCTTTCACCATTTGATAGGGATGGAATACATAGTTACGAATTTGCATCCCCCAAGCGGCTTCGACAATGTCCCCTCGAATTTCGGCGATTTCTTTGATTTTTTGCTCTTGGGCAATAACTAATAATTTTGCTTTTAGTATAGCAAGGGCTTTCTCTTTATTTTGTAATTGCGATCGCTCCTGGGTACATCTTACCGCAATACCCGTAGGCAAATGCACCACCCTTACCGCAGTTTCCACTTTATTAACATTTTGTCCACCTTTACCCCCAGCCCGAGAAGTAGTAATTTCTAAATCTTTATCGGGAATTTCCACATCAATAGCTTCATTTTCCAACAAAGGCATCACATCTACCCCTGCAAAACTGGTTTGTCTTTTACCGTTAGCATTAAAAGGGGAAATACGCACTAAACGATGGGTACCCTTTTCCCCCCGAAGATAACCAAAAGCATAACGCCCCTCCACCTCCAGGGTGACAGACTTTATTCCGGCCTCATCTCCCTCAGACATATCCGTTAAAGTCACTTTATAATCTTGATTTTCTGCCCAACGGGTGTACATCCTCAACAGCATTTGCGCCCAATCTTGGGCATCTGTACCCCCAGCCCCTGCATTGATAGTCAATACTGCACCTTTTTGATCATAGACACCACTGAGTAATTTACGCAACTCCCAGCGGTCTAATTCTTGGGCTAGTCGGGTTAAGGTGTTATCAGCTTCTGTAAATAGTTCTAAATCCTCTTCTAATTCTAATAACTCTAGGATGGCTTTAGCGTCTTCGAGGGATTTTTGCCATTGAGTTATCTGGGCGAGGGAAGATTTTACCTCATTCAAATCTTGGAGGGTTTTTTGGGCTTTATCAGCATCATCCCAAAAGTCTGGTTGACTTGCTACTTGTTCTAGGTCATGAATATTAGCTTTAAGATTGGGTATGTCAAAGATAGTCCTGAGTTGTACCCAGGCGCTCTGTTATCACACTTATTTCTCTTTTTAGATCCGCTAATTCCATTCTTTTTTTATGAATACTTTTTTATTGATTTTTAACAAGTTTCAGCTAAAAAGTTAGTATAACTCAGATTTTTCTCTGAGTCGAGGGGCAAAAAGTTAATTTCCCCATTTGACTAACTGCTTGATGACTTCTTGGGCTGATTCGGGGTTAAACGGTTTACCACCATTGGTTAAAATTGTCCTTCCCACCACGTTCATTCCAATGTATGATAATTGATTTCTCATGGCAAACAGCACATTTTGTCCTCCTCCTCCGCTATGGGTGGCAATGGCTGCTGGTTTACCGTTGAAACATCCTCGCCAATCTTCTGAACTAACACTCAACCATGCGATCGCACTTGTTAAACTAGGAGGAATACCTCCATTATACTCAGGAGCAACAAATATCATTCCTTCTGTTTCGGTAATAGTTTGATTAAGCTGTTTTACGGAGTTGGGGATACCCATTTTTTCTTGATTGGCAGGGGTGTAAAGGGGCAAATCTTCGGCGACTAAATCAATAATTTGGGTTTCGTTACCCATATCCATAGCAATTTTTTTAATTTGTTTTGCTAAGGCTAAATTTTTATTATTACTAGCTATAACAATTGAAATTTTCATATTTATAAGTTCTTATAAACTGTACTTTTATGTATTATTTATTGACAATGGACTTAAGCTCATGGTGGGTATATTTTTTTTTTACAAATTTAGCATTTATTCCCATTATTATTATATTACCAGATAATTAAAAATAACAACATATTTATTACTCAAATATCGTCAACATCTCGACGGCATAATTTATATTTATAAACATACAATTACTGATAAAAAGGAATTAAATCTTCCCACGAAGAAAATCCATTATTTAAACACTCCCTTTGATACTCTAAATTAGCTAAATCTAAAATATACTCACTATTTTTACCCAAATTTTGAGGACTTACCACTAACAAACAACTTTCGCTATATTGTTTCTTATACTCCCCCACAATATTTTCCCACTCACTATTTTTATACAATTTGTCATCTACTACACTGCATAAAATGAGCTCATTTTTTACCTTATATATACTGCCAAAAACTTCATCATTATTAGCCCTCATTTGTACTAACACTATTTCTTTTTTCTGTCCCTGTACTTCCTGCCAAGCCAAAGATTTGAGGGTAGAAATTCCATAAACAGGAATATTTAATTGTTGAGCGATGGTTTTGGCCGTGACAACCCCTATTCTGGTACTGGTGAAACTACCAGGGCCTTTTGCTACGGCAATAAACTTAAAATCTTGCCATGTTAAAGGAGTTATAAAATCCATTAAGATTTGATGTAGTTGTTTACCCAAATCCCTACCTAAATTCCAGGTTTGAGATTTTTTTTTACCTTGATTATCTACAAGGGTAATACCTAATTCTGGGCTGGTGGTATGTAGAGCGATAATTGCTTTCATTCTAATGATTCTTGGGGACTTAAATTTTGTTCTTGTAGTTGTCGTTCAATAACTTCTAATCTTTTATTTAAGTTAACATTATCCTGTAGTAAAATTTGATTATTATCTTCTAATTTTTGATTTTTTTGCTCTAATTCTCTGATTTTATTAGAAAAACTATTAATTATACGCTCTTGATTTCTCGTCTGTTGTTCTAACTCTCCCATGCGACGAATATTAGTTCTTTCTAAATATCTGATTTCATTGCGTAAATTTTGGTCTAAATTTTCTATTCTTTCTTCAGAATCATTATTAAATAAATTAAGAGAAATACTATTGAGGGTAAATAATCCCATTATGGTGCCGAGGGATAAAATACCAAATAATCCGATACCAAAATGTATTAGTTGTCTATTCTTGATACTTTGAGTTAATTTACTTAATGATTGTAAACTCTCCTCGTCATCGGGTTTAATCTCTAAACATTGTCGGATTCTTTTTCTAATGTTTTGCTCATCTTCGGGATTATGATCTTGTCGCCACCGTCCGAGGTATGATGAAATTAAACAATGAATCATTTCTATGTTATAAGGATCAAAGGCTAGTCCTTCTTCTAACTCATTGATAGCATCATCCCAGTGACGTAAACCAAAATATCCTTTTGCCCTCGCAAAGTTGGCTTGGGATTGGGTTTGGGCGAGGGAGATTTCTTCGGGGCTAATGCCAACCTCGGATACTATTTTTCGCAACTCATCGGAGGAGGGAATTTTGCGGCCCGATTGACATAATTCGGTAACTCGCTGAATGTAGTCTTCGATGGTGTTATCCGAGGCAGTTTTTATATCTTCCATGGTGGTTAAGCTATTTTTCTGGGCTTAATTCTTGATGATAGCTAGAAATTATCTTATCTTTTGGTTCTAGTTCTATGGCTACTCGAATTAAAAGTGATGTGAGTAAAATACTACTTAGTACAGAGCTTCCCCCATAACTTAACATAGGAAAGGGTACTCCTGTGGTGGGAAAAGAGCCTAGGGTTACCGCCATATGAATCAAGGATTGACTAATCAGCATTACTATCACTCCCACGGCAACTAATTTATTCATGGGATGGCTAGATTTGAGGACTATAATCAAGCCCATAATAGCATAAACGGCTAAAAAGAGGATAAAGGCGATCGCACCGATGAAGCCAAATTCTTCTGAAAAAATAGCAAAAATAAAGTCGGTATCTTGGAAAGGAAGAAAAAATAACTTTTGTTGAGACATCCCAAAACCAAGACCTGATAATTTTCCCGAACCAATAGCAATGAGACTTTGGACTAATTGATAACCAGAGCCTTGAGCATCGGACCAAGGATCACGAAAAGATACGATCCTAGTCATTTGATAAGAGTTAACATTAACACTAATAAAAGCCGTTGTCAAACCTAATATCGCCACCCCAAATAATTGAAGTAAAGGTACTCCCCCCGCCAAAGCCATTAACCACAGAGTCATCCCACATAGTGCAGTGGTACTTAGGTTTGGTTGAATTAAAATAGTTCCCAAACTGATGGCAAAAATAACCATCCAAGTTCCTTTAAACCACCATGTTTTTCGCTCCCATGTGCTAAAAATATAAGCACCTTGTAATACAAATAAGGGTTTTAAAAATTCCGAGGGTTGAATTTGAATGGGGCCCAAACTTAGCCATCTTTCCGCACCATTGACTTCTACCCCTAGCCCAAGGATAGTTGACAATACAAGCATTAAAACTAATCCATAAATGTAGGGAGTATATTTTAAAATTTCTTTAATGGGTATTCTGTAAACAAACTTACTGGCAATTAAACCAATATAAATCCACACTGCCTGTCGGGAAAAAATATACCATCCATTTCCCGTATTGGTGAGGGAAACAGGATAAGAAGCTGAGAACAAAATTACTAAACCCAATGATAGCCAAATAAAAGTCAGCCACCTAATTAGTCTTGCCTCAAAGCCCCATTTTTCAACTTCGTTATCATAAAAGGGAATTAGATGGTGAAACATATACCCACAATTTACAAAAAAATAGTAGTCCTAGTATATCTTACCGAAAAATCAGCGAAAAGCCCCTGCCTTTAGGTATGTGGTATTTTATGGTCTATGTTTGCTAATCATATTTAAAACTTCATCGGGCTGTACGGGTTTTGAAATGAAGTCTGTGGCACCTACCATTTTAGTACGCATCCTTTCCACCATACCATCATTGGAAGTTAGGATGATGATGGGGGTATTACGGAAAAAAGATAATTTACGAATACTGGCACAAATTTCGTAACCGTTGGCATTGGGCATGACTAAATCCAGAAATATTATGTCTGGTTTTGATGCTAGGATAGTGGCGATCGCCTTTATGGGGTCAGTAATCGCTACAAAACGATACCCAGCGGGTTTAAGGATAGTACTAAGGGTTTGACAAATGGCTGGACTATCATCAATACAAGCAACTAAAATACTGTTTTCTGGTTGAACAATGGTTGTTGCCGACACGGGGGGAGGTAAATCAGCAATGGCATTAAGACTAATGTAACCCTCTTCAATATAAGGCAATAGTAACTTACCCACTTGGTGCAACTCTCGTTTCAGTTGCCACGCCAAATCTCGAATCGTATTGCGTCCATTAATTAATTTAGTAAATACCTGATATACCTTGGGAGGACATTTTAATTTTAATTCCTCAGAATATTTTATGGTTAAAGCCTTATTGGGAGAGCGATCAGCCATTTTTGCCCCTAGCCACTGTTGCCAAGCCTTCCAAGCAGGGGTAATAATTTTATTACTATCAATCAAGAAAATTTGCTCAGATAAAGGAATATCAAACTCCGTATCCAAACGAAAGGTAATTTCAGGCACTTGATTAAGATCAAAAAATATTTCCATCAACATAGCGTTAATCATCTCTAATACCTGATTACGAGAAATCTTTTCTAAAGATAACCAACGCTTTAATAAATCATAATCCCAACAAATTTTAATATCCTGTTGCTCCGCAATCCACTGTAACTCCCTTTCTAAAAACCGTTGATCCGTGGCGATTTCAGGTAGATAAGCCATTAAATTTCGGCGCCATCGTCTTACAGAATGTTCCCCCCCAGTGCCATAGACAATTCTGCCCAAATTGAGATAAAACTTCCATTCCGTATTACCCGGATAACTGAGGGTTAGCTCCCCTGTAAATTGGTGTTTTTTCAGGGTGTTGAATAGATAAGTCTGTTTTGAAGCTACAAACTCCTTGATGGGGACACT
The DNA here is from genome assembly GCF_054166785.1 of Cyanobacterium sp. Taxonomy (NCBI): domain Bacteria; kingdom Bacillati; phylum Cyanobacteriota; class Cyanophyceae; order Chroococcales; family Geminocystaceae; genus Cyanobacterium; species Cyanobacterium sp. Next base: position 38,948 of record NZ_JBSZCP010000061.1, on the reverse strand, counting down.
ATAGTTTTCAGTTGGGGGCGTATCCATTAGTGATAAATTATATGTATGCTGAGCAAAACTTAACTGATTTTAAGTATAGTCTTATACTCGTTGATCAGTTTAGTAAATTAGTAAGAAATTTTAAATTTTATTTCAATAACTTTTATTGTAATTCATGACTATTAACTTTCAAAATATTATCGCTAAATTAAATGATTTTTGGAGCCAAAGGGGTTGTATGATAGCCCAATCCTACGACACAGAAAAAGGGGCGGGTACCATGAATCATCATACCTTCCTGAGGGCGATCGGGCCTGAACCATGGTCAGTGGCTTATGTAGAGCCTTGCCGTCGTCCTACCGATGGACGTTATGGGGAAAATCCTAACCGAGTTCAGCACTACTATCAATATCAAGTAATCATCAAGCCCTCCCCCGATAACATTCAAGAAATTTATATAGAATCCCTCAAAGCCCTTGGCATCCATCCCGAAGATCATGATATTCGCTTTGTAGAAGACAACTGGGAATCTCCCACCCTTGGGGCTTGGGGGGTAGGTTGGGAGGTATGGTTAGATGGTATGGAAATTACTCAGTTTACCTATTTTCAACAGTGTGGCGGTATCGACTGTAAGCCCGTGGCGATCGAAATTACCTACGGTTTAGAGCGCCTAGCCATGTATCTCCAAGACGTAGATAGTATTTATGACATCCAATGGAATGATAACCTCAAATATGGCGATATATTCCTCCAAGGAGAAATCGAACAATGTACCTACAACTTTGAAGCATCCAACCCAGACTTACTCTTTAAACTATTCAGCCTTTACGAAGAAGAAGCCAAACAACTCATTGACAAAAATTTAGTTTTACCCTCCCTCGATTATGTCCTCAAATGCTCCCATTGTTTCAACTTACTAGACGCTAGGGGGGTAATTGCCGTGGCAGAAAGAACCCGTTATATCGGTAGAATTAGAAACCTAGCCCGTGAAGTAGCCCACCAATACCTAGCCCAAAGAGAAAGCCTAGAATTTCCCCTCATGGCAAAATAAAAAAGTAGGGTGGGCAATGCCCACCATCAAAAAAAATAACTACCTAGTTAGATAAGAAATCCCTACCAAAAAAGCTAACAAACCAACCGTAGTTAAAAAGAAATGTTTGAGAGAAAGCCCCCCCTTATTAACCATATTACGCATGGCTAATTTTACATAGCTAGGTTTTTCCTCAACACCACTGTTAGGCTTTGTTTCCACAGACTCAGGACTAGAATTAGTCATAAAGATATAGCTAAAAAATTAATTTAATATTTCTGTTTCAGCTTAACAAATTCAAGACCCATTATATTAACCAAATCACCACAGGTAAAGTAATAAAACTCATCACCGTAGAAATGATAATGGTTTGAGCCACAATGGTTGCATTGCCCCCAAATTGTTTCACCATAACAAGGGTATTCACCGCCGTGGGCATCGCTGTTTGCAATACCAATACCTGTAAATCTATTTCTTCCAATCCCATAACTTTTCCCACTCCCACAGCTATCAGGGGGGGAATTGTTAACTTAATCAACGGCAACAAAAACTCTTTCCCAGTTACCACAAACTTAGTTTGCCCCAACTGCATCCCCAAAATAATTAGGGCAAGGGGAATTTCCGAAACTCCCAGCAATTCCATACTTCTATCCAAATTAAAAGGTAGCTCAATCCCGCTTATATTAAGTATCCCCCCAAAAATCATCGCCCAGATTAAAGGAAGTTTTAAAGTTAAAGTTGCTCCCTTTTTTATGCCCCGATTACTTAAAATAGCAGGAAGCATTCCAAATAAAAAAATACTCGAACCAATCATATAAATAATTGCCCTGTCTAACCCTTCATTACCCAAAGCAAAAGTAGCTAAAGGTAAGCCCATATTGCCATTATTCGGGCAAAGAATCACCGCAAAAATACTCTGTCTATCTTCCTTCTCAATCTTGAGTATGAATGTAAATAACCAAATTAACCCATAAATAATCAGCGAAATCAACCCATAGCTTAAGATGATGAGTAAAACACTGCGCCCAGAAACAGTATTGCGATATAAACTATCCGCCACAAGGGCTGGAGCTAATACATAAATACTTAATTTACAAAGGCTGGATTGATCTAAATTTAACTTTTGTCCTGCGATATAACCAATAAAAATAATCAAGCCTACAGGTAAAACCGCCGACAAAATGACATCCATAAAATTAAACTTATTTTTTTAATTTATTTTGCCCATTGTAATCTCCCCATCCTCTTCCTGAACAACTTCCACCAGTTACGAATAAACTTGTTAAAATACTGAAGGAATATCACAGTTAAATTTTTAGGCTCAGATAACATGGTAGTCACCGCAAATCGCAAGGCATCTTCCCTCGGTAAATTTAAGAAACCATTACAAAAAATTAACTGGCCACTAATTACCTCCATTGCACTCCATGGGGCATTCTTTAGTGCTATTTTACCAGAACTAAACTTAAATTCTTCCTCAGATAATGCGGAAGTGTCGGGAGAAACTCAGGTAATCGAATTAAATGCCCTTGAACAAACAAGACTACCTAATTTTTCTGCTCCCCAAAGATTTGCCAACTTCAATAATTTAAACCTCCCCAACGCCACAGAAAATGGCATCGATAGCATTCCCATGCCAAATTTTGATGCCTTACCCTTTCCCTCCTACGACAATTCCTTTTCCTCCTTACCTGCCCCCCCACCCTTACCACCCATTTCAGGGGGATTTAACTCTAACTATGGCGGTAGTATTGTCAATATTCCTATTCCAGCGCCCCTAGACTTACCAGCGCCCCCTCCCCTTAGTTTTAGGGCAAATATTCCTAGTCCTCCCAGCTTCAACGATACCCCCATTACCACTAATAACTTTGATAACTTAGAAGGAAGAGTTATCGATATAGTGCCAAAATCTCCAGAAGAAGAAGCCGAAATTCGCCGTGCTATCTTTGAAAATAGGGATGAGCCAAATATTCCTAATCCACGAGATGTTTTCAATAATCGTAATTCGTCTAACTCCACCATTGCGAGAAATGAAACAAGCCAAAATGATGAGTCTTTAGTTAATATCGTCTCTAACAATTCCAATAACACCTCTACGGAAAATTCCACTCCGAGGATTGCCCCAAGGGATGAAAATGTGAGTGATGAAGAGGCAAGGAAAAACTATATTGCGTGGCTTCAAGATGTGGAAAATCCTACTCCCCAAGAAATTACCATCATGGGTATTTATCCTCCAGAGGCTTGTAATAGTAATATTCAAGGTATCGCAACCTACGGAGTGAGTGTTAATAGTCAGGGAAGTGTGATTGATACTCAACTGATTAAAAGTGCGGGGTATCCTATGCTTAATAATCAAGCCCTTGAGCAAATTAAAGCAAAAAGTTTTGAAAATACCACTGGGGCGAATAAACCTTTTCATGTTTATGTAGAATTTAAGCCCAACAATGAGGTATGTGCTTCTACTACGAATAACTCACCAAGCCCAGTGAATAATCAACCCCCCACAACCCCTCCTGCGGCTAACCCGAATGATAATCAACCTCCTGCCCAGAATAATTCTTCTACAGTAACGAATAATCCACCAGAGGTGAACACTTCCGGGGTAACACCATCCCAGTTGAATATTAATCCTCCCCCTAATGCCCCCCAAACTCCTGAGTCAGTGCGAGACATTCTTTCTAATGCCCAATCTCAAAATAATAACAGTCCTTCAGAAAATAGCTCCTTAGAAAATTCGGATAATGGAGATGATGAGATAGAAAATGGTGCTAATTCCCTTGGAAGTGAGGCAATTACTCCAGAAAATCAAGATTTACAATTAGAGTTTGTAGATTAATTTTCATTAAAAATTAAACTTGTTTATCTATAAAAAAGATACACTAGAATTAAACATAAAACAAATAAAAAAGGGTGTTTTTTATGGTGGAAATAAATGAGCAAAGAGGTAGCCGCCGTGTTTTAGCTGTGTGCAAGGCGTTGGATAGTCAAGGGGAGTTTGTGGGTTTTACCCTCGACATTACAAAGGATGGTATTCATTTAATTGTAGAAAAATCCTTTAATCCGCCATCTACTTTTGATTTAATCCTTAATTATCACTTTGATTCTGATATGGAGTTATCTAATGTGGCTATTACGGTGCAAAAAATGTGGCGTAAATCTACTAATGAAGAATATGATCAAATTGGTGGTAAAATTATTGATACGAAGCAACCCGAAGTATTAGCACAGTTAGTGGCTTTTTGTGATAAAAGAGCCAAAGAAAAGTACGAATTTTCCCTCGAATTAATTTAATTTTCCCCTTAATTTAGCATGATTGATGAACAAGATTTTATCCTTAAATTAAAACAAAAGAAGCATCGATTAAATGAAGTTTTAAACAGTTTTAAAAATCTTAATTTATTAGTAATTGGAGATTTAACCCTTGATGAGTTTTTAACGGGGGAAGTTGAAAGACTATCGAGGGAAGCCCCTGTTTTAATTCTTCGTCATGAAGACACAAATCAAATTCCGGGGGGAGGGGCTAATGCTGTTTATAATTTGGCTAAATTGGGGGCTAATATTCGGGTGGCTGGATATGTGGGGGATGACATTCAGGGAGAAGCCCTTTTAAAAATTTTTGAGTCGGCAAATATTGATACGGGGGGTATTATAAAAGATAATACTCGACCTACGGTTACAAAAACTCGCATTGCCGGTCATGCTAGGCAGTCTGTTACTCAGCAAATTGTGAGGGTTGATCGTAAATCTGATAGTTTACCTTCTGAGGAGTTACAATCACAATTATCCCAGTATATTGATAATCAATTGTATCATGTGGATGGGGTAGTTTGTTCTGATTATGGTGATGGGGTATTTACTCAACCGATTATTAAGTCTTCTCTAAATCATCATTTGGTGGTGGTGGATAGTCAGAAGGATTTACCTAGATTTTTTGGGGCGACTTTATTTACCCCTAATTTGCCTGAGGCGGAGTTGGCGGTGGGTTACGCTATCAATGATGAGGCTAGTTTATTATCGGCAGGGAAAGATTTATTAGCTAAAACTCAGGCTAAGTATATGTTGATTACTCGGGGTGAGGAGGGAATGAGTTTATTCTCTTATCAAGGGAGTCAGTTGGAAGTTGAGCATATTCCTGCTTTTAATCGTACGGATGTTTTTGATGTGACGGGGGCAGGGGATACGGTGGTGGCGGCACTTTCCTTGGCTTTGTGTAGTGGTGCGACTCCTTGGGAGGCTGCGGTTTTGGGGAATTTGGCGGCTAGTATTGTGGTGAGGGTATTCGGCACAGCTACTACTTCGGTGGAGGAAATAAAGGATGCTCTTAATATATATTTGGAAGAAAACTAGCATTCCTTTGTCCATTATAATAAGATAGTACAGCACAGCCATCAGGAAAATTCGTGATGTTAAGTTACTTTCTCTCTATTACTATTGTCATTGCCAGTTTAAATTTGTATTTAAGCGCTTTTATTCGCCCCAAAATTCACCGTCGGGATGATTTTCTCTGGAGTGGTTTGGGCTTATTTTATGGTTTGACTTTATGGGTTTGTGCGGGGAGGATAACTGGGGCTATTTTACTGTCTCAATTAGCTATTGTAACCGTTGCGATCGCCTTTATGTGGGAAAATGTAAGTTTGCGCAAGGCATGGATAGCTGAGGAAAAGAATACTTTAGAGGGCTTTTCAATACTAAGTTTTGTTTTAAATACCTTAGCTAAATTTTCTAAACCTAAAAAGAAAAAAGAAGTTATCTCTCAACAGGTAAAAGAGGAAAAAACGGCACCATCGAAACAGGAAAACTTCCCAGAAATTGCCCCAGAAATTAAAGAAGCCCTAGAAAAGGTAGAAGAAGAGGAAATCTCTCAGTTTTCAGAAATTACTACCCCTGAAACCGAAATTAAGCAAGAAAATTCGGAGACTGTGCAAGAGATAGTAACCGATGATGGGCAAGAGGAATTAGAAGAAAATTTATCCCCTGAAAAACAAGAGGATTTTGTGGTGGTAAATGAGGAAGAAAAACAAGAAGATTCTCCCCCTATGGATGAAGAAAAAGATTCTTTGGTAGTGAATGAGATAGAGTCACCCCAGAAAAAAAGTTTCTTTGGCAAAATTTTTGGTGGTATTTTTGGTGGGAAAAAGAAAAAAGAGAAACAAGAAACAAGCATTTCCAAAGAAGATGAGGAAATAGGTGATAACTTTATCGATAACCCTGAAGAAGATAGCAACGAAGAATTTTTTGAGGAAGAAGAAAGCAAATCAAACTCCTCTGAAGAAATTTCCACTGTCATAGAAGAAGAAACCCTTGATTTACCCATTGACGAAAAAACTTTAGCAGAATTTTCCCCTGACGAACAAATTATCTCAAATCATGATGATATTACTGATATAGAAGCCTCTGCGGATGATGAAACAGTTTTAGAAGAAGATGATAACACCGATGATGCTTTAGAAACCTCTGGGGAAAATGTGGAGGAGGAATCTTCTATGGATGATGACACGGTTTTAGATGAAGTATCTGCCGATGAGGAAGAAACAGTATTGTTAGAAGCATCCCCTGATGATGAGACTTTGTTGGAGGATGATAGTTTTTACGGGGAGAATGAGGAGAAGGAGAATGATACATCTATCAGTGAAGAGGAAAAGGATTCTATAATTCCTGATGATATAACAGAGGAAAAGGAAAATATTTCCCTAGAGGAAGAGGTTGAGTTAGAAATTCCTGTGGAAGATACCATTAACTCTTTTGATGACATTACCGATAAGTTAAATATAGAGAGTGTCAAGGAGTCTGATAATTGGGATTTTTTAGATGATGAAGGGGAAAAAAAAGAGGATGAGTTAAATGATGAAACGGTGGGTAATATTTTGGATGATTTAGATAAAAAGGATTAATAAATGGTTTCTTGGTAGGGCAAAAAGCCCTTACTCGGTTGCCATTGAATAGTGTTTTGTTGAGTGAGGGAGTAGGTTTTTATATTTTGGGTTTCTAATACCTCCCTATTGTTAAAGTAATTGTAGTTAATGGCAATGGATGGATTTAGTTTTTGAATATCTGCCATGGAAAGATTATTGCCAGACCATATTAGGTTATCGATTTTACCTATACTAGAGGTATCGGGGTTAATGATTTTGTCACTATCTACTAGCATCCATCTTTTTCCTTCGATTTGCCATGTAATAATTTCTAAGTTGTTGGTTATGGGATGTAAGTTGATGGGATTGTTTTGGTTTTGATAGATGTTTCTAATGTTCGTTTTTTTGTTTAGGTAGTTGAGGGATTGTTGATTTTGATTATTGGGTTTGAGTAGAATTAAGTCAATGTTATTTATTCCTTGATGGTTAAGAAAGTTAGTGAGGTTATAGTTAAGATTATTTTTGTCTGGTAGGTTAATTAGATAGTTATGGAGACGATTTTCTATCACTACTATTGGTTGTTGGTTGCTTCTAATGATGGTGATTTGGGTTAAGTTGATTTTTTGATAGGCGATGGGAATGATTATTAAACAAACCATGAAGATAGTTGATTCTTTCCATCTTTTTTGTAGTTTTTCATTAAAGTAAATTCCTATGTAGATGGAGTAGCTAATTAATATAACTATTAAGGAGATATTACCCATGGCTAAGGATGAAAAGGGTAGATGGTTACTGATTTTTACTATCTCAATCATTAACCAAGTAAAAGGGTATAAAATAAGGGCGATCGCACTTGCTATAATAGGAAAAAATAAACCAATAAAACCAGTTATGATGCCCCCCAGTGTAATAACCAAAGCTAAAGGAGAAACAAAAATATTGGTAAAGATACTATAAAGGGGAAGACGATTAAAAATATAACCCTGTAAAGGTAAAATCCAAATAGTAGCCGACAAAGGCACCGCAATTAAACCAGCAATCGTAATGGGTAAAAAATCTAAACAGGAGATAACCGCAGGAAGAGTAACAATCAAGCCAAAAGTTGCTAAAAAGCTGAGTTGAAAACCCAAATCCCATATCCACAAAGGATTAATCAACAACAAAATAAAACCTGTTAAAAATAAACTAGCAGAAACATTAACTTGCCGACTATCATCCCATAGCGCCACTAATACTCCCACCCCCATAAAACTAGCCCTTAACACCGAAGGATAAAACCCCGTAAGAGTCAGATAAAAAAATAAACTAACTATCCCTAGACTCAAGCGCCACCCAGAAGAAAGCCTTTTGGTTAACCATAAAATAAACCCCAATAATAACGATACATGAAACCCCGAGGCAGCCAAAATATGGGCTAATCCAGCATCCCGAAAAGAATCTTGAATTTCGTAAGATAAATCAACCCCCCGACTACCGATTACCATGGCACTAACTAAAGTACCATAAGGAATATTAAGATAACGCACATGACATTGAATTACCCTTTTTCTTAGCCAAAATACCGACTGCTGATAAACATTACCAAATTTGTTTAACTCTACCTTCTCGGCGGTAAAACCTGCCCAAATTCCTTGCCGTGACAAAAAACTAGCAAAATCAAAGCCCCCCGGTTGACTTGCCATGGGTGGTTGATATATTCTTCCCGTTAGGGTTACTTCCATGGAAGGGAATAAATTGATGGTTTCCAATAAAGGCGCCGTTACATATACTTTACCCCTGACTTTTTTTTCTTCAAATTCTTGGGCTTCAAGGGTGAATCTTGCCCTTTGGTTACGATTGACTTGTAGGGGAGTGATAATTTTTCCTTTTACTCGGAGGGTATTATCAAAGGAATTTTCTATCTGGGTTAACTGATGACTTATATCTATATTAGTGGGGGTGGGTAAGCGCCATTGATAGTAATAATAACTGCCCATCACAATCAAACCTGCCCCTAACCACCATAATTTTTTTGGGGCAAAATACCACTTTAAGGGAATGGTGAAAGCAAGAAGTAAGCTGATAGCCATAACCCCGAATATTAATAATATTTCACGATTTTCAAGGATGGTTAAACCCGTTAACAGTAAACCGACGACATAGGAGAAGATTAGTAAATATATTTTATAACTATCTCTATTCTGCATTGGGTTAAGCCAAGGGATTATCAGTTAACTTGCCATAATTTTAGTTGATTTTCCACAAAAAATTAAAACTCTTAACTATTGGTGGAAAGTGGGAAGTTTTATCTCTCATCTCTCATATATTACAAAATGTAAAAAAATCGACTTTTTTCTTGACTTTGGTTCTGTTAGGGGCGAGAATAAGAATGTCTATAACATAATGGAAATCTGACTGTTTTTATCTATTTTTGTCAAGCCTCCCATTATCTAAATGATAACATAAATTCGAAACAGCATCCACTAAAAAAGCCCAAAAATCGGATTTTTTTCAAAATTAGGCAAAATTAAGAGCGATCGTGTAATTGGTTAATGGCATCGGCACACATTTGAGTAACTAGCTCTAAATCCTTTTTCTTGGTGGAAGCGGGGGGGGCGATAATGTCCCCTATCCTGATGGTTACAGGGGTAGATTGAGGCAATTTTTTGCCATCTACAACAATTTTTTCTGTGCCACAAAGACAAACGGGAAGGATGGGGGATTGGGATTTGGCGGCAATGAGGGCAGCCCCTAATTTGGGGTTATGTACTTTTCCATCGGGGGTGCGAGTACCTTCGATAAACAAGCAAGTAGTCCACTCCTGTTCGATTCTGGCTAAGGCTTGACGGATGGCGTTGCGATCGCCCTCACCCCGATTAACAGGATAAGCACCCAAGGAAGAAATTAGTTTACCAAAGAGACGAGAATCAAATAACTCTTGTTTTGCCATAAAAGAAATTCGGCGAGGAATGGCAGCGGAGAGAATAGGAGGATCAAAAACACTGGCATGATTACAAACAATCATCAACTTTCCTTTGGGGGGTACATTCTCCACATTTTCTACCTTTCCCCGAAAATAGAAACGGAAAAAAGGAAATACAACGAAAAATCTGGTTAAATAGTAAACCGCTGGATTAGTCTTTTTAATGGATAATTTTGAATCCTTCGTCATTTTTTAATTCTTCTGTTAAGATACTTTAAGTCAATGAACCATCAAAGAGGCAAAGACTGCCTAAAAGAAGTAACAATTTTACAATGTAGCAAAAATAGGGCATAAATAATTTTGTTTCTTGGGAACTTCTATGACGGTGATAAATCCATACCACGAAGGTATATCATTAAGCACCAATCCTTGATTATGTCTCAAAACATCCCTGTAATATGAGCAACTTGTAATCATAAATTATTATTTTTCAATCACCATAACCAATTTTTAAACCTAAAACTAATTACTTCTAATACACCAATCAAAATAATAGATTCAACGGTCTTTATCATCATATGATTAAAAAGCAACATTTTATCACTGGACTCTCAATTCTTTCCTTTGCCTATGGGGGCGCGGTATCAGCCCAAGTGGATTCCCCCATCCTTGAGTTTAATCCTTCCCCCGAAACTCAATCCATTCCCATTCCCATCATCCCCCCAGAAACCAGAAGTGTTGCCCCTAATATATGTACTCCCGAATTAAATGCTTCCATTCAACAGGTTATTGATACCTATGGTGGTGGTTGGGGAATTTTGGTACAAAGTTTAAATACGGGGGAAACTATTTACCATTACAATGCAGATCGAGGTTTTATCCCCGCTTCTAATACTAAGATATTAACCACCGCTGCAGCTTTACAAAGAATGGATCCTAATTCTGCTTTTAGTGGCAATACTTCTTTGCGCGAATGGATTAATGTGGTGAACTTGAGAAGTAATAATTATTATGCGGACACTTTATTGCGTCGTGTGGGGGGTTCGGCTTCGGCTAAACAAATCTTGGCGGAAATGGGGGTAAATCCTAGCGCCTTTCATTTTGCCGATGGCTCTGGATTGTCTCGAAATAATGTGGCTACCCCAAGGGCGATCGTGGAAACTCTCCGAATAATGTATAATGACCGTCATCGGGATGTATTTTTGGCTTCTTTACCTACGGCGGGGGTCAGTGGTACTCTTACTAACCGCATGAGGCAAACCCCTGTACAGGGCATCGTTAGGGCGAAAACTGGTACTTTGAGGGGGGTAAGGGCTTTATCTGGTTATTTAGATCATAAGGATCATGGTACTTTAGTATTTAGTATTATGGCGAATCATCCTAATAATGTGGGGACTAATTTGGTAGGGGCGATCGATCAAATGCTTATTCGTATTAATATGGCTGGCCCTTGTCGTCAATAATTTGTAATAAAATTGACAACATACCTTAAACCATGAAAATATATTTTATTAACCCTATCCGTGATGGTTTTTAATGGTGGGGGAGGTAACCTATATTTACAGTTTGGGAGTATGGTCTATGATTGTTTATGTTTTATTATATAATTCGGGTACGAGTAATGAGGGTATTCATACATTACAAATAGGCGATCGCGATTGTGTGTTAATGTTTGAGTCGGAGGATGATGCGGTGCGTTATGCTTTACTTTTAGAGGCTCAAGATTTCCCTTTGCCGAGCGCCGAAGCCATCGAAATAGATGAGATTGAGGATTTTTGTGCCAGTGCTGGATATGACTATAAATTTATCTCTGATGGTATGTTAGAAGTTCCCCCTGAGAATAATGTTGAGCATATGGACTGGGATATTGATGGCACCCCTCAAGCACCCATTACGGAAAATTCTTCCCAAGCCCAAATGTCGGCCTTTGAACTTGAGCGCATTCGTCGTCAATTAGAAGGGCTATTATAATTAATTGATAATTCAGAGTTGATAATGGATAATAATGGTTAACTGCCATGGGTAGTCATTTTCACCATGATAATAATTACGCTCTTTAAATAATGGATAATCACATGACCAGGGGACATCTTTTAACGGAACAGATTAACCCTGCTAGTATTAATTTAGACCAACTTTCTTGTTTAGAGATGGTTGATGTTTTTAATCAGGAAGATCAAAAAACCGTAGATGCGATCGCCCTTGCCCGTGAATCCTTAGCCCAAGCCATTGACATTACCGCTCAATCCTTATCCAAGGGGGGTAGGTTATTCTACATTGGAGCAGGTACTAGCGGACGTTTAGGGGTATTGGATGCGGCGGAATGTCCTCCCACCTTTTGTACCGATCCCACCCTCGTACAGGGCATCCTCGCAGGGGGAGAAGGGGCTATGTTCAAAAGTTCTGAAGCCCTCGAAGACTTACCAGAAGATGGGGCAAAGGCGATCGCCCTTAATGACATTACCGAACTAGATGTAATAGTAGGCATCACCGCAGGAGGCACCACACCCTACGTCCATGGAGCATTAGAAGAAGCCAGAAAAAGAAAAGCAAAAACCATCTTTATCAGTTGCATTCCCCAAGAACAACTCAAAATAGAAGTAGATGTAGATATTCGACTACTCACAGGGCCAGAAGTCCTAGCAGGTTCAACCCGTCTCAAAGCAGGTACCGTAACCAAAATGGCCTTAAACATCATCTCCACAGGGGTAATGGTCAAACTAGGCAAAGTTTACGGCAACAGAATGATCGATGTATCCGTTACCAACAGTAAACTATTAGACAGAGCCTTAAGAATTATCACCGACTTAACCGACTTAGAACGAGAAAAAGCCCAAGAACTTTTAACCGCCAGTGGCTCTAAAGTAAAACTAGCACTACTAATGCACTGGAAAAATATTACAAAAACAGAAGCCCAAACCTTGCTAGACCAACATCAAGGGAACCTACATCAAGCCCTTCATAACTAATCTTGGTATCATCTGAACCATTACCACACAAAAGACTTTTTCAGTAAACCCCCATTATGACCACCAGAAAAATATTCCAAAAAGATGACCACATCAAAATATCTTACCTAGAATGGAATCAAGGCAAAACCCCCCTACTACTATTACATGGCATGGCAGACCACAGCCTAGTTTGGGAAAGTTTAGGGGAACACCTGCAACAAAAATATCATATCATTGCCCCCGACCTAAGAGGACATGGTGACAGCAGTAAACCAGAAAAAGGTTATTTCAACGATGACATTATCAACGACCTACAAGCCCTACTAAATTACTTACACTGGGATAAAATTCACGTCATAGCCCACTCTTGGAGTGCCAAATTAGTTCCCATCTGGGCAACCCAAAACCCCCAACTTTTTCAAACCATGACCCTAGTTGATCCCTTTTATATCAACAAAATCCCCAGTTGGAGCAAAATAACATTTCCCTTACTATATAAAGTTTTGCCATTCCTCAAAATGACCCGTAACTTTCCCGATTACCAATCCGCCGAAAACACCGCCAAATCCCTCAAACAATATCAAGGTTGGTCAGAATTGCAACAAAAAGCCTTTAAATACAGCATTACCAAAACTAAAAATCAACAATGGTCGAGTAAATTTGCCCCCCAAGCCAAAGATGAAATCTTTACCGATGTCATGTTACAAGCTGGATTAACCCAAAAATTAACCATTCCCACCCTTTTTATCAAACCCGAAAAAGGACTTAACAAAAGTCCATGGCAAATTAAACCCTTTGAAAAATATCTCCCTAACCTAACCATTAAAACAGTCCCGGGAAATCACTGGGCTTTTCTAGTACAACCAGAACCATTTAATCAAGTAATTACCGAATTTTTAGATCAATATTAGCTTTCTTCTTTGTGGATTTTCTCCCTTAAAAAATCAAGAATTTCCCCCGTAATATTAATAATTTGATTAGAACCAAAACCACCCTTATCAAGTTCCTTAAAAATCGCCTTAGCTACAATATGGGAAATCTTAGCAGGGTCCGGAGTCAAATTTGAGATCTTATTTCCTTGTTTTTCCACCTCTTTAGATACGGCAATTTCCAAAAACCTTGACTGCAACATATTTTGTAGCTCAATGATTTGAATAGATTTACCGATAAAAAGAGCAAATATTTTTAAAATTTCTAAATCTTTTTCATTAAAAGGTTGATGATTATTTTGTTCACTAACATTAATAACACCAATCACCTGATTCCCAATAAAAATAGGAGCAGAGATTAAACTTTTATAATCATGTTCCTTCTTTCTTGCCACTTGCATAAAAGGAGATTCATTAATATTCTCCACCAACAAACATTCCCCCGTAGAAGCAACATATCCTGCGATACCGTCATTTAATTGAGTAACTTGTTCATAGGCTTCCTTCGGTAAATCACCATAGTGGGTAAAAACCCTTAAATAAGGCTCTTGTTTTTTATTTCCTTGACTATCTATTACCCTTGTTTGTAAGAGCATGATAGAACACTTTTTAGACTCTAAAATTTGAGCCGTCATATATGCCAAGTCTTTTAAACCCGTTTCTACATCACTATTTTTCTCCAAAAAGTTGGTAACACCTAATAATTGGAACAAAAAACCTTCAGATTTAAGAGCGGGTTGTTCATCAATAATATTTTGAGAGCAATTTGAATTTGTTTTTATCATTTTTTTCTGTAATGGTAATAAAGTAATTATTGACATTGACAAAAATTAAAACTCTAGTATGATTTACCTTCTTCTTTTCTGTGGGGTTTTTTTTTAGGATTTGTTATAAGTTAATAAGCTAAAACTCTATAGAAATTTTGACCAAAGATTAATAAATTTTCAACGGGTTTAGAGAGCTAATTTTTTATGAATGTCTATCTTTGTATCTTAAACAAAATAAGCCAGATATTTTATACCTTGGTTAATGAATCGTAACAATCTCGATTATTAATTATTAATATAAAAATATTTTAATTTTAAAAATGATCAATTTCTTTAGCTTGATCTGGTAAATCAGCATTTTTTTGCCCATTACTCCTGAGTTTTCCCAGCATCATATCTAAGGGAGTTTGGATTAAATCAACAAAATTTCCCCTACCGATTAATAGTTTTAAAATGTTTTTAGGAAACTCCTTAATCAACCAAACCAACAAACGATAACTATATTTTGAAGTGGAATAGTCTGGCATCAAATTTGAGCCATGGAGTTGATGGAGATATTTAGAGGATTTACCATAACGCTCCCATTGACTTTTAAAGTCTTTCAGATTGTCACGATGACGATGCAACACTAAAGCATCAGGAACAAATTTTATTTCTGACTCAATTTCTTTGAGAATACGCCAACAAATATCAGCATCTCCTCCTGTGGTTAGATAGGGGCGAAATAACCCCACGACTTTGAGGGCTTCCCTTCGCACTGCAAGATTTGCGGTTTGTCCATAGGGAAAAAAGTCATTTGCTAAGGTATATTTTTGGGATAGTATATCTCTTTTCTCTGCATATTTTTCTAAGATACTATTTCCTTTAATTGCCTTAATTTCTCCTGCCACAATCATGGTTTTAGCATCGGTGAATGGTTGGATTAATTTTTCTAACCAATCTTTTTGAGGTCGGCAGTCAACATCTGTAAATGCGATAATATCTCCCTGAGCATCTTTTATTCCTCGATTACGGGCGGCGTAAGAGCTTTGGATTTTTTTTTCTTGAACACATTTAATCTTAATATTTTCAAGTTTTTGAGCTTTTTGTTCGATTAATTGTAATGTATTATCAGAACTATTATTATCTACTAAGATAAATTCTACTTTTTCATGGTTATAAGTTTGATTATTTAAACATTCTATTAATTCTGAAATATCTTTTTCTCCATTATATATGGGAATAATTACGGAGACAAAAGGCTCTATGTTGCTCATAATGATGGTTATTTTTGTGATGAATTAAAGATTTTTTAGTAATTTTATAAGGTTGGTACGGTCGTTCTATTGGTGGGGGTTGTATTAGGGCGATTTTGATTAGTATTGGTTGGTTGGGGGGTTTGATTAATATTTTCTGTGGGTGGTTGTGTAGGATTGGCTGGAGGAGTTTGATTTGGTGGGGCTGGGGAAGGTTCACTGGAAGTTAGTTGAACGTTACAAAGAAATCCTAAGTTGATAACTTTCCCTGCGGTATCCATTACATAACAATCTGGCATGGCAAAAACTCTTTGGGCTGGAGTTATGAGAAAACTACTAATGGCTAATAGTTGTAATATTTTTTTGTTATTCATCTTTTTTTCTATTTAATTTTTATTTAGTTCCTATTTCTATTATATATTAAGTATTATTTTTTATATTTTTTATGTTATTTTGTTTTAGTAAAGTTTTAATAATTTTACAATGGATAAATATATTGATGGTTAAGATAATTGAGTTTATTCTTGCTTTATCGTAGATCGTGATGGCTAATTCCTTATTAATTATTTTTTGATAAACAACCAATAAGGATTAATTTACGAAAAAGTAAAATCCAATTTAAAGTAACTCTATATATTTGCGAATCAGACTAATGGCAACCGCTGGAAGTTCGAGATGGGGGGTTAACCCGACTTCTTCGATAACTTGAAAATATTTGATGGCATCGGGATTCATTTCGGCAAGACGTTTTCCGATGTCGGGGCTAGTAAATTGGGATTCTCTACCCCAAATGATGGCGGTGGGGATGGTTAGTTGCTCGATATATTTGGATAAATCAAAGCATAAGTCTCCCCTGACGAAGGATAGGGCGGCATATTCCCCGTTGGGTTGGGAGGCACTTTTGAGGTATGAAGCGACTAATTCGGGAAAAATTCGTTGGGGATTGGCAAATTGTCTCTTTTCGAGGAAACTTTTGATTCCTGATTCACTGGCAACACCGACGTTATAGAAGAATTTATCGACTACTGGGGTGCTGATTATTTGGGCAAAGAGGCTTTTGGTGTAGTTTTCTTCAAAGTCTGATAATCCTGCGGGGGTGAAAAGAATTAGTTGTTTAAAAAGGTGAGGATGGGCGATCGCCACTTGGACTAAAAAGGCGGCGGTAAGGGAAGAAGCAATGACGGTGGTAGGCTCTTCACATACCTGTTCTAAAAATTCTGTAATAGTAGTAACGTAATCATCAATGGTGTAATCCTTTTGAGGATGGGCGGATTTTCCCCAACCGATTAAATCAGGAGCAATGATGTGATATTCCCCAGCAAAAGCAGGATAAATCTGTGACCATTCGTAAGCGGATGAACCTCCACCAAAACCATGGAGGAAGACTAAATTAGGCTTTTTTTGCTCTGAAGGGGAAGATTGTCCTAAATTTTGTATAGATTTCCAGAAAACACTGTCGGAGGAGTAGTAAACCATGGCTCCTAGACTGGTATTAGCTATATTTTCGATAAATCCTAAAGACTTAAACATAAGAAAAACAATGAATATTTTTATATTTTTGATATTAATTATTATGTTAATCTAATTGCTACCTTGACCATTTATTACTGAACCAATAATTTATCGGTTATTACTTCTTGTCTATGGTTTTAGGCAGGATCATTTTTTTGCTGAGGATTTCTATTCATCACTATCAATTTGTATGGCAAGATAATCATAAAGAAATTATAAAATTAATCCTATGACTGAGTCCAAAATAGCAAGTTACGGTGAATGGCGATCGCCCATAACCTCAGATTTAATCGTCTCAGGAAGTATTGGCATAAGTTCCGTCAAATTTGATCAAAAAGACGTTTATTGGCTTGAAAATCGTCCCTCAGAAGGGGGGAGAGCCGTAATAGTTCGCTATACCAGCCAAGGACAAAAAGAAGATATTACCCCAGCCCCTTTTAACGTCCGTAGCCGTGTCCATGAATATGGAGGGGGAGCTTTTTTAATTGAAAACGGTACCATTTATTTTAGTAACTATGGAGATCAACGGGTATATGTGCAAAAAATAGGGGAACAACCTCAACCCCTTACCCCTGAATCAAAGGTGAGATACACCGACTTTTGCCTTGATAAAAGCCGTAACCGCTTAATTTGCGTAGCTGAAGATCATAGTAACCCAGAAAAAGAACCAGAAAACAAACTCGTCACCATCGATTTAAACTCAGGAGAAGTAGAAAATCTCATCCAAGGGGCAGACTTTTACACCTCCCCCCGCCTAAGCCCCGATAACTCTCAGTTAGCTTGGTTATGTTGGCATCACCCCTATATGCCATGGGAAAGTACCTTGTTACATTTAGGAACTTTTGACAAGGAAGGAAAAATTACCCATGATGAAATGGTGGCCGGAAGTGAAACCGAGTCCATCTGTCAACCAGAATTTAGTCCTAACGGTCTTTTATATTTTAGTAGCGATAGCTCCGATTGGTGGAATTTATATCGCCGTAATCAAAATGGGCAAATCGAATCAGTGTATCCCCTCAACGCCGAATTTGGTTTTCCCCATTGGGTATTTGGAGAATCAATTTATGGTTTTGCTGACGAAGATACCATCGTATGTACCTACACCCAAGATGGACTATGGCATCTGGCCAGTTTGGACACCAAAAATAAAAACCTCACTAACCTTAATGTTAGCTATACCACCATCGCCTATCTACAGGTAAAAGGTAGCCAAATTTTGTTTACAGGAGGCTCTCCTACCCAGCCCACTGCCGTAGTTTTAGGGGATACCTTCACCCAAGAAACCCACGTCTTACAACAGGCTAGTAACCTAGATTTAGATGATGGTTATCTTACCCAACCCCAACAAATTGAATTTCCCACCAGCAACGGTAAAACCGCCTATGCTTGGTATTATCCCCCCCAAAATAAGGACTATCAAGCCCCAGAGGGGGAATTACCTCCCCTATTGGTAAAAAGCCACGGTGGCCCCACTGCCATGACTACCGCCAGTTATAATCTACGGATTCAGTATTGGACAAGTCGAGGTTTTGCCTTTGTGGATGTGAACTATGGAGGTAGTACGGGATACGGTAGAAATTATCGCCAAAGGTTAGCCAAAAATTGGGGTATCGTTGATGTGGAGGATTGTATTAATGTTGCTAAATATTTGGTAAAAGCTCAAAAAGTTAATCAGGAAAAATTAGCAATTTCGGGAGGAAGTGCCGGGGGTTATACTACCCTAGCAGCGCTCACTTTCCATAATGTCTTTCAGGCGGGGGCTAGTTATTACGGCATTGGGGACTTAGAAATTCTTGCCACCGATACCCACAAATTTGAGTCTCGTTATCTTGATAACTTAATTGGCAAGTACCCAGAAGAAAAGGAAATTTATAAAGTGCGATCGCCCCTAAACCATATAGAACAATTATCCTGCCCCGTCGCCTTCTTCCAAGGATTAGAAGATAAAGTAGTACCCCCCAACCAAGCGCAAATGATGGTTAACGCCCTCAAGGAAAAAGGAATTAGCACCACCTATGTCACTTTTGCCGACGAAGGTCATGGCTTTCGCAAAGCAGAAAACATCAAAAAAGCCCTCGATGGAGAGTTTAACTTCTATGCAAAAATTTTCGGATTTTCTTGCCAAAATTAAAAACCTTTAGTTATAATTAAGGTACCTAACACTTAAACCACACCTAATAGCCAGAGTGAAACCCCTTCGCTCTGGCTCCCCTTTTATATAAGAGGCAATGGTGATAATATTCTCAAGATCAAAATCCTATCATTAGTGCTGTTCCATCATTAGACAACACCAAAAATTCCATGGGAATTAAAATTATCAATTCTCCACTATCCATTATCAATTACTTATGGTGTCCCTCAGCTATGGCACGACTGCAACACCATTCACTAGGTAAGGTAGAAGGCCAGCCCATTTCTAAGGCTTCTTGACAAATAGTCATGACAGTCAACTGACAATCAATCAACTGAAAATCTTCCTTCTGACATTGCTTCAAACTGTGCTTGAGAATAGAATCATCTTGAAACTCAATGGTTTTATTGCACTGGATACAAACAATGTGATGATGGTGGTGAGGATAGGGGTGATTTAACTCATAGTGCTTATGACCTTCCGCCAATTCTAACTCTCGTAACACCCTCATTTTAGTCATCAATTTAACACTACGGTAAATAGTCGATAAACTGATATTTTCCCCTTGCTCATCCAAAAGATTGTGCAACTCCTCAGCACTCAAATGATTCCCTTGGGGCAAATTATAAAAAACATCTAAAATTTTCTCCCTTTGGGGAGTCATGCGCCATCCCCTCGAGTTGAGCTTTTTCTTGATTGATGCGGTGGTGTCTAAAGCCATAAAGATTCCTGACAATTCTTTCTCTATTAATAATACTTCCCTTTGATGGCTATTTGCAACTACTTACTCCTAATTGAGAATAAAACCCAAATATCTGCACAGACATAGTTGATAAAAATAGTTAATAATTATTGGTCAAAGAGGAAAATAATGAAAGTAGGCAAGAGGCAATAGTTTTTTTGGCGTTAACCCCATTGCCCATTTTGTGTTCCTCAATTATCTATTACTTTTTTGGTTCGATAAACATGGCATCACCAAAGGAGTAAAAACGATACTTTTCCTCGATCGCCCTTTGATATATATTAAGTAATCTTTCCCTACCCATGAGCGCCCCTACCAACATCAATAAACTAGACTTTGGTAAATGAAAATTAGTCACCAATCCATCTATTACCTTAAACTCATAACCCGGATAGATAAAAAGATTGGTTTTGCCACGGTAAGGCATGAGGGCATTATGATGGGCAAAAGCACCTTCTAAAGCTCTAACTACCGTTGTACCAACACTAATTACCCTACCCCCACGGCTTTTAGTTTCTTTGATTTTTTCGATGGTTTCGCCATTTACATCAATCCATTCTTGGTGCATATCATGGTTAAGAATGTCCTCCGTTTCCACGGGGCGAAATGTGCCGATACCGACATGGAGGGTTATATGGGCAATCTCCACTTGTTTCTGGGCTAAATTATGAAACACATCCTCCGTAAAGTGTAATCCTGCCGTAGGAGCTGCGATCGCCCCTTGCTTTTCTGCATAAATAGTCTGATACTGTTGAGGGGAAGCCTCCGACTCTGTCACATAGGGAGGAAAAGGAATATTACCTAATATATCCAACACATCCCAAAAAGAGCGATCCTGAGAAACCGTAAACTCCAAAATTCTGCCCCCCGTTGCCCCATCCTTATCCACCACCGTAGCTTTTAAATAAGCCCCCGTACCCTCATCCTCAAAAACAATCTCAGAACCTACCCCAAAACGCTTCCCCGGCTTTACCAAAGCCAACCAACAAAGGGGAGACTTTTCCTCCACCAACAACACTTCCACCATCGCCCCCGTGGACTTTTTGCCATATAAACGGGCAGGAATCACCCGAGTATTATTCAACACCAATAAATCCCCCGGTAAAAGTAAATCAGGGAAACTAGAAAATACTTTATGATCAATGCCATCCTCTGGTTTTACCACCAGCAAACGGGAAGAATCCCTTGGAGTTACGGGATTTTGGGCGATTAATTCTTGGGGTAAAAAATAATCGTAGCTAGATAACTTTAAATTAAGATCCATTTATTTTTTCTATTTGTTAATATCTTCTTGTAAGACAACATTATCTTTTGTAGCAGATTGAACAGCATTTATGAGCGATCGCACCTCCAAAACCCCCTCAGAAGACTCAAAGGAAAAAGGTAACTTCCCTGCCGCCAAAACCTTCAATCCCACAGGAGCAAGACTTAATAACCCCCGTAAATCTCGAAAATAATTACCAATCACCATCACCGCAAACTTCCGCTCATCTACCCACCCTCCACTTTTGACCAAATCCACCAACACCTTCCGATGACGAACAGGGGTACTACTATTGCGAGACTCCCTATCCAAAATCTGCCCCTTAATTTTTGTAATTTGATCCAACGGTGCCACATCCATCGGGCATACCTCATTACACATATAACAACGGGTGCAACCCCAAGCCCCCGACTCAATATTATTATATGTAGTCAACCTTTCCTCCTTAAATTCATCCCGAGAATCATCCACCATTCGATAAGCTTTTGCCAAAGCATGGGGCCCCACAAAACTATCATTAACCTCCTTTGCATTACACTCAGAGTAACAAGCACCACAAAGAATACAATTTCCCGTTTGTTCTAATAATTTTCTTTCTTCTGGACTTTGTAAAAACTCTTTTTCTGGAATATTTCGTGCGTTCGTACTTACGTAGGGTTCAACTTTTTCTAAATCATTCCAAAAGTTGCTCATATCCACTACTAAATCCTTAACCACAGGCATATTACCCAAAGGAGAAATAATTATTTCCGGATTTTTTCCTTTTTCCCAAAAAGAAATTTTACTTAATTCTTCCCCCACATTTTCCTTACAAGCCAGAGCCGAACGACCATTAATTTTCATACCGCAACTACCACAAATTGTATTGCGACAGTTTTTGCGAAAGCTAAGGCTACCGTCGATTTCCCACTTAATTCGATTGAGACATTCAAGGATGGTATTCTTAGAATTTACCTCTAGGGTATAATCCTGAAAATGGGGAGATAAATTATTGTTTTGACGAAGAATTTTAAAAGTAACTTTCATTTTTGCCTATAAATATTAGGATCACTATTTATATTCTCCGATCTTATTTTATAACCTACAAGGGAAATGATCTTAATTTTTGTTAAAAGTTCAATAATTATCTATATTTTTCTATTTTACTTCTTTAGATAAATAAAAAGCCACAAAGAAGAATTAACAAGTATTTTAGCCTTAGCTTACCTCAAGAAAAACTGAACTTAGATAGAGAAAATGTTAATAAGTCCCTAAAAAAAGAGTAAATAATAGTGATTTAATGACATATTTTTGTTATGATAAATAGTGTAAAGAACAAATAACAAATGAGGAAAAAATATATGACAGAAGTAGCAACTACACCTTTGTCAGGGAAAGAGCTGTTACAAAAAGTAAAAGAATTATCTGACGTTCCTCGCCGTGAAAGGGCAAGACGTTGTGGCTACTATACCGAATCAAAAAACGGTAAAGTTAGGGTAAATTTGACAGATTTTTATGATGCTGTTTTATCGGCAAAAGGCGTTCCTTTAGATCCCGAAAGAACTAAGGATGGAAGAGGTAGAGAAGCAACTTTTCGTGTCAGTGTCCACAAAAACGGTCAGATCGTCATTGGTTCTAGTTACACAAAGAAAATGGGTTTACAATCAGGGGATGAATTTGAAATTAAACTAGGTTACAAGCACATTCACCTCAAACAAGTTGGAGAAGGGGATGATTTTGATCTAGATGATGATGTATAAATCATCTTGAAATCTATTCAAGATTTAATTGTTAAAAACATCAGATAATTTTCTTTTATTAAACCTTGTAAATAATGATTGACTGGGAAAGTAATTTCATAACCTCAACCCTAATCAACGGCAATGGTATTATCAAAGTTATTTTGTTCTTGATAATATGGGGGGTTGTTTGGTTGCCAATTGCATTTCCCCTTACAAGGTTAATTAACTGGCACCCCGCCACCCCAATTTCAAACTCACAAAAACTAACACTTATCGTATCTCTTTATCTCATTGCTCCCTTATTAGCATGGGGAGTGATGGGAAGAGATTCTTATCAAATAGGTCTGATTTTCAGTATTAGTAACCTTAATTGTATCCTATGGGGTTACGTAATAGGAATTATTACTATCATATTTACAGACCTGATAACATTTTCTTTGGGGCGGGCTGTGTGGAAGAAGCCACCTCAATTGCTCATATCTGCCCTTACCACTTTACCCATCGCCCTATTGTTTAGCCTTCTCATCTCTTCGGTAGAGGAGCTAATTTTTCGGGGAGTGTTCAAGGATTTTTTAATTCAGGATTACAATATCTGGTTAACGGCAATTATTTCTAGTATTATATTTGCCCTGCTACACCTTATTTGGGAGCAAAAGAATACTATTCCTCAGCTACCCGGACTATTTCTAATGGGAATGGTTTTGTTTTATTCTGTTTATTTGCAAAATGGTAATTTGTCCATGGCCATTGGTATCCATGGGGGATGGGTGTTGACTCTTGCCACCCTTGATACCCTTAATTTATATGAATATAATTCCGATGCTAATCCTTGGATATGGGGTAATCAGGAAAGACCGTTGGGAAGTGCTGCGGGAATTTTTATTCTCCTATGGGCGTTACTGATAGTGCATTTCCTTAACTAAGGGTGATTAAACAATCCACTCCGAAGCGCGATCGCCCAGATTTAAAAAAATACTAACAGCTTTACCCAAACGAGGACGGTTTTTCGCTTCCAAAATCCCCACCTGTACTTGATTTACCACCCCCCAACCCCTAAGATAGGTGGCAATTTGTTCTAAATGGGCATCATATTCCTCTGGGGATAACGGGAAAGAACTTTGTTCTAAATATTTCCACATTACCTGAAAATAGATACGATCTTTGATGCGTAAAATTTGGACATCGTAGGAACACCCCCACTTATTAAAAATCAATGCCTGTAATTCTTTTCCTGTCATAGCTACGCCCTTGTAGTTTAGATATTTTATAAGATATTTCAGATTTATTTATAACTTTTGCTTATCACAAAAATCAGAAAAAATGATATATAGTTTATAATGTTTAATATAAGAGTTTGATCCTGAACACCGCAAATGAAGGTTTTCCTGAGAAAACAGGGAATAACAATACTCAAAAAGGTTCATTTTTTGTAATAATTAAATAATAACTTGGATTTACCTCCCAAAAAAAGCCTATTTGCATTATTATTGGTCAAACCAAAGTTAAACATAATAATTTAGATAAATTTAAATATGACACAGATTCCTGCTAACTCTGATGTACCCGATATGGGGCGCCGTCAGTTTATGAATTTACTGACCTTTGGAACAATTACTGGTATTGCTGCGGGTGCTTTGTACCCTGTAGTTAGCTATTTTATCCCTAAATCTGCTGGGGGTGCTGGTGGTGGTATCACGGCAAAAGATAAATTAGGTAATGATCTTTCTGCTAGTACCTTTACCGCTAATCGTCAACCGGGCGATCGCAGTTTAGCCCAAGGACTAAAAGGAGATCCTACTTATATTATTATTGATGAAGACAAACAAATAGCATCCTACGGATTAAACGCCGTATGTACTCACTTAGGGTGTGTTGTTCCTTGGAACGCCTCGGAAAATAAATTTATCTGTCCCTGTCATGGTTCACAGTACAACAACGAAGGAAAAATGGTTCGTGGACCTGCTCCCCTTTCCCTCGCCCTTGTTCATGCCGATGTTACCGATGACAAAGTTATCTTAACCGACTGGGAAGAAACCGATTTCCGTGATGGCTCCAAACCTTGGTGGGCTTAGTAAATTTCCCCACAAACCTTTAATGGTAAACAATTTAACAAAAATTAAGTAGTTGTAAAATATCGATGAGAAATCATTTTCCCTTAGACAATATAGTCAAAAATCTCAGTAGGTTGTTGTTAGTGGCGATCGCCTCTACCTGTTTTTTCCTCGCCAACGACATCTTCCTACCCCAAGCAGCTAATGCTTACCCCTTCTGGGCCCAAGAAACCGCCCCTATGACCCCCAGAGAAGCCACAGGCCGCATCGTCTGTGCCAACTGTCACCTCGCCGCCAAACCTGCGGAAGTAGAGATTCCCCAAGCGGTACTCCCCAACACCGTATTTGAAGCAGTGGTCAAAATTCCTTACGATCACTCCCAACAACAAGTATTAGGGGATGGCTCCAAAGGTGGTTTAAACGTCGGTGCAGTGTTAATGTTACCCGATGGTTTCCAAATTGCCCCTGACGACCGCATTCCCGAAGAAATGAAGGAAAAAATTGGCGGAGTTTACTATCAATCCTACCGTGAAGGTCAGGAAAACTGGGTATTAGTAGGACCCATGCCCGGGGATGAATATGAAGAAATCGTCTTCCCCGTACTATCTCCCGACCCCGCCACCAACCCCAACATTCATTTCGGTAAATATTCCGTTCACCTAGGGGCAAACAGAGGAAGAGGACAACTATATCCCACAGGTCAACTGAGCAATAACAACGCTTTCAAAGCTCCCGTTGCTGGGGTAGTTAGTGACATTACCGAAGAAGAAGCTGGGGGCTATCTAGTGACCATCACCACCGCCGAAGGTGATACCAACACCGTTAACATTCCCGTAGGCCCTGAGTTAATTGTCAGCAATGGTCAAGAGGTTGCTAATGGTGAATTATTAACCAATGATCCTAACGTGGGTGGTTTTGGACAAAAAGACACGGAAGTAGTATTACAAAGTCCTGCTCGTATTGCTTGGTTCTTAGTATTTATTGCTGGAATTATGTTAGCTCAAATTCTTCTCGTCTTGAAGAAAAAACAAATCGAAAAAGTACAAGAAGCAGGTATGTATTTCTAATCAAAATACCATCTTCATCTAACTTACTTTTAAGGGGCATCAGCCCCTTTTTTTATTCTTATTCAACAGTTATACCAAGTCCGATCTGTAAATTATACTTTTATTTATGGTCTTTAGTCATCGGCTTAAGCCCATTATTCGTTGTATTAGTATATTTTTCTCTAAGGATTCAGTATTAATTGTTTTAACCCTCTTAACATAAATTTTATTTCCATGGATTTCTTATCGTTATAAGTTATAATTTATGCAGATAAAAACAAACTAAAATTCCATCAGTACCTTTAAAAAGTTAGTAAAATAATAACCATAATAAATATGAATAGAATGAATAGAAACCTTTGTTTCTCAATAGATGCAAGGCTTTTTACTACTTTCAAATAATTCATAACATAAAATCAGTTTATTGTCGTCTCTTTAAAAATGTATAAGAAAATACAAAAAGGCAGACGAAATATATTTTTTTATTATTTAGCTTTTATGGCAGCTGATTACTTAGGTTTATTTTTCCGACAAAAAATTCATTATTACAACGGGGCAAATAATGAGAGGTGATATGACAATGAAAAAAAATATCAATGGTTCTGAAAAAAAACTAATGGGACAACTGCTGTTAGATGCTGGATTAATTACTCCCTCGCAACTAGACGTAGCATTGGCAGATCAAAATCAGTTTTTTAAATTAAAAATAGGAGAAATTTTAGCCCTAAGAGGTTGGTTAAAATCTCAAACTGCTGATTTTTTAGTGGAAATAGAAAATAAAAAATCGGCAAAAATTTATAAAAAAGAATACCCCATTGGATATTATTTACAAAAAGCTGGTTTATTATCTGACGAACAAATTAATAATATTTTACAAGAACAAAAGAAATTAGGCATCAAATTTTGTGAAACAGCTGTTCTGAAGGGTTATTTAAAAGAAAAAACGGCAGAGTTTTTTTTAGAGTTTTTATTAATAAATAGCAATTCTGTAGATGAAGATATAGAGGAAGATACTAGCCCTTGGACATCAAAAAAACATGAGGTTATAGACATCAACAATATAAAAGTAACGAGAATAATTAATGATAAAACTCTTTCGGAAGATTTTCATTCTGCGGAAACTCAGATAGCCCAACAACTTCCCGATGAAGATGTGATAATTACGCCCCAAGAAATAATCATTATCTCTAATAGTGAGGCAAAGTATTTTTATTATGGCGATGTTGCCTATAGTCCTATCTCTATTGATACTTGAGATGTTGAGAATTTAGTGATTTTTTAAGTTGCTATATAATTTTTCTAATTTAGTGACATTATCATGAAGGGTATATTTTTCTACAATTCTGTTTCTAGCTTTTTGTCCTAATAGGGAAGATAATTCTGGATGATGGGAAAACATGGGTAATACGGTTTTTAACTGAGTTGTTACTCCTTGGGTACTAAGAATGATACCCGCATTGGCTAATACTTCCCCATCGGCACCTGCATCGGTGGCAACACAGGCTAAACCACAGGCCATGGCTTCTAGGAGAGAGAGGGATAGTCCTTCCACAAGGGATGGTAAAATAAACACATCAGCAGCCCTGAGAATATCGATACGTTTGGTTTCATCGGCGATCGCCCCTAGCCAAAAAATACCATCTTCTTGGTTATAATGGGGTTTAAGATTGGGGGTAAGGTGTCCATCACCGACAATTAATAAACGAGAATCCTTTTTCATGGCAGAAAATTTCCAAGCCTTAAGCAAAGACTCCACATTTTTTTCTACCGCTACCCTACCCTGATACACAAAAAGACGATGGTGGGAAAACTGTTGCTTAAAATAAGACCTACCAGGCTTATATTTATCCGTATCAACTCCATTGGGGATAATAGCCAACTTGTGGGGGGCAACCCCTAGCTTAATTAATAAATCCCGTTGTAATTTAGAAAAAACAATGGTTTTATCATAACGAGCCAAACTAGGGGCATATAGTTGATAGGTTAAATATTGGGTACTAGATTTGATGTTGCGCCAATGGCTATCGAAGGGGGGATGAAAAGTGGCAACGAGGGGAATGTTTAGTTGTTGACAAATTTCGGGTAACTTAAAATCGAGGGGGGAAAGGGTTAAGGAGGCATGAACTAAATCTGGTTGCAATTTTTGGAGCGATTGTAATAAAATCTGGCTAGATTTGGGGGTGGGAATAGTATATATTTGAGATTTATAGATAAAAGGTAGGTTAACCTCCGCATTGTAAGGGTCAACCATGGAATCTTCATTTTCTTGACCAAAATGGAGAAAACTAACCTTGTAGCCCCTAGACATCAAAGCATTGGTAATTTCTCTGCTGTATGTCACGTTTCCACAGAAAGGTGTTTTTTTTCCTAGCCAAGCAATGTGCATTCAATTAAAAGTTAACTTTTACTATACTTCATAAACGTTAACTAACAATTATCCCCCTTATTGGTCAAATTAAGACAGTAATTCTTGATGGGGATATGATCAAAGTCTCCATTCTTCACCTTATACCGTTTGTTTAGCAATTTTGGGACAAGGGGAAAGATTGCTTGATAAAGAAGTGGTTGCAGTGTCACAAACCTCCCGTAAACAAGGTTGACGAGACGCATCTTCTTCATGGAGGGGAGGGGGGGTTTGCCCGAAGACCATTTCACAACTAAAATCTTCAAAATTAGGCGTTAAGGTAACGGGAATGCCAAAGGATTCGGTAAAAAACTTTTGAGTGGGTAATTTGCACATATTAATACACATAGCCACACAGCCACTTTGTTCGAGGTAGCGACATTTTTTGATGTGTACGCCACTATTTTGTATGGTTTTTTGATTATTTTCCTGTTCAATTTCTACTTCCCGTAACTCACAAACCCCCACTAACCATTGAAATAACATTTTGGCAAACCACGCATTTGCTTCACATACCCATTTATTGGCAGGAACAAAAGTACGGGTGAGATATAGTACGGGGGATGGCACAAGAGACTTTAAAACTACTTCTACTAATTCTTGTTGTTGTTGAGGATTTCGCCCTTTTACCATTTGTTGAGATAAATCCACAAAGGCATCATAACCTTTTAATTTACTTTCTGTCCCCAGTGCGATCGCCATTTTACGACAAAAGAAAGCAATAAATAAACGATCAATGAAATTATCTTGGTAAATGGTTTTAGTTGTAGTGTTCTTTTCCCCTAAGTTCATAAATATTTTTACTCACTAAATGTTTTGAAAACTTTTAATGCTTTCTCTTAGAATCTAACATAATTTGACAATTCCCATTTTGGTGTGACGAGAAATTTAGTTCGGCAATGGGCAATGGTAATAATAGTTCTAGTATTATATATTTGCTGTAGTTCAATGATGTTGCATCGCCAAAATAAGCAACACCGTTTTTACGGTTGCCGTACCATATTTCATACCACACAATGCCAAAATAAAATTAATCCTTACACCCAAGACTTTCCCTCGTGGATACTCCAGTGACGGGGTTTACTCCTTCGGCTCTTTCACACATCAAAGAAACTTGATAGCGATCAATGACGGCATCGGTAAAATCTGCCCCTGTGATGTTGGTGTCATAAAATCTGGTTCTAGTGGCGATCGCACCTTCAAGGATAGCATCGGTAAGATCAGAAAAATCAAAAGTAACCCGATCAATTAAAGCCCCAGAAAAGTTCACCCCATGCAAATCAGCATCCAATAAAACACTCTCCGTCATCATAGCGTTAGTCAAATCAGAATTACGCATGGATACCCGTCTCATGCTAGAAGCCGCAAACACAGCCCCCACCAACTCTCGATTAGAAAAATCTTGATCATCCAAATCTGCATAGGTTAAATTTACCATCTCCTGAGCGTGAACAGGGGTAGCACTACCGAGGATAAAACCGATGGCAAGAAATAAAATAATAACTACTTTTAATAAACGATTCATAGAAAATAAAAATTGCAAACTGCCTTTTACATCATAAACAATTAGAGTTGATCTAACGAACGAATATCTCCCTGATAACCAAATCTATTAAGGATAATGGCAACCTCATCAATGGTGACAGTTTTTTGGGGTTGAAAAAGGGTAGTAAATCCAAAAACACGCCGTACGTTAGCATTATCACCATTTTGCCAATCGATATAAAGTTTTTGCCATAACTCAGGACTCATCTGGTTTGCATCTTGAAAACCCCAAGTTTCTCGAATATTATCAAGGGTAGTAGTGGGGAAACTTTGGCGAAAATCAAAGGGTACTTTCCAAGCGATTAAATGTTCTCTGGTTAAGGGTTCATCAGGGTTAAAGGCGATCGCACTGGGATCATTAGTAAGAGAAGAAGGAATCAACCCAGCATTAGCCAACCCTTGAATATAGGGAAAATCAGGATCAGTATTGGATACATCACGAAAAACCGCCTCACTATTCCCCCCAGCCAAACGAATCTGCTTCCCCTCATTATTACCAAACACAATATTATTAGTCTTTACCAACCAACGGGCATACTGACGACGAGTAATAATTTCCTTACCATCCACAGAATCCTTACCCTCATCCACAACCCCCAACTGTACCAACTGTTGTAAAGGCTCAGAAGCCGTAACCCTAGGGGTAGAACTTTCTCCGGGGGAAACACCAACCTCCTGCTCTTGATCATCCTCTTGGGGACTAATGCGACTATCCGTTAAACTAAACTCCGTTTCCTCCCCCACAACCTCAAAACTCATGGTTACAGTAGCCTCTCCATCGGCACCAGTAGCCACCAAAGAATCATTCTCTTCCCCCCTTTCCACCTGCCACCCAAAACCCATTAAACCCTGTTCATAGGCATCTACAATTAAATTAATAGGATCTGAAGAAGTCCAAACAAACCGATTTCCTTCAATCCTGATTAACTCCGCCCCTTGGTAAATAGGAATATCATCAGGAAAATTCTCAGGCAACTCCAACACCTCCGAAGTCTCATCGGTACCCTGTGGAGTATTAATTACCTCCCCCGTAGTCAAACTTTCATCAGGAGCAAATATTGATTCAAGGGTTTGATCTCCACTGCAACCATAAATAAATATAGCCAAAACCAAAAATGAAAAATAACGAAGTATAGCCATGTATATGAAAAATCAGGATCTGTTACATTATATTAGGTATTAGATTCACCAGAAAAATTCACCATTTTTTCAATGCCCAATAACACCCCTCGCAATTTTGAACTAATTGTGACTATTTTTTGTAAATTCTTTTATAAAAACTAACTCAAACCTTTCACCGTCTAACAAAAATAATATTTATATATAAAAAACCTTTCAAAAATGACCACCAATAACTACCAACATACCGACATAGATGATGCCGTGTCATCCGCACCACCAGAATTAAGTATATTTACCATTCTCCGCCTAGGACTATTTAACCTAGGGGTAGGATTAATGGCAGTTTTAACCCTTGCAGTGTTGAATAGGGTCATGATTACCGAACTCGCCATCCCCGCTAGTATTGCCGCAGGTACCCTCGCCCTATCTCAATTAGTCGCCCCCATTAGGGTATGGCTAGGACAACTATCCGATGGCAAAAAGCTGTTTGGATTTCACCGCACGGGGTATATACGCACAGGCATCGTCATGGCAGGGATAACAATTTTAATCGCTGTGCAATTAGTCTGGATATTAGGCACTAACATTGAGGTTAATAATGGTTGGCAATGGAATCCTGTCACCATAGGTACATCCGTGGGCTTGGGTATCATATTCATTCTCCATGGTATTGCCCTGAGTGCTAGTTCTACCCCTTTTACTGCTTTGTTAGTGGATATTTCTGAAGAAGAAAGTCGCTCGAAAATCGTTGCCACTATTTGGTCAATGTTAATGGTAGGTATTGTCATTGGTGGTATTACGGGGAATGTATTTTTAGGAAATTTGGCTGTGGGGGATATGGAGGAAAATCCCTTAATTTCGGTGGCAGATTTACAAACCCCCATTAATATGCTTTTCTTGTTGGTGGCTGGGGTGGTGGTTATCCTTGCCTTAGTTGGTACTTGGAATATTGAAAAAAAATATTCTCGCTATCATCTACGCACCAGTAATGAAACCAGAGAACAAAGTATTGGATTACGTCAAGCCCTTAAGGTTTTAACTTCTTCTCGTCAAACGGCTATCTTTTTCTTTTTCTTGATGATGGTCACCATTAGTCTATTCATGCAAGAGTCTGTTTTAGAACCCTACGGGGGGGATATATTTGGTATGAGCATCGGCGAAACCACTTTACTTAATTCTTTTTGGGGGGTAGGAATTTTATTGGGTTATAGTGCCACTGGCTTTGTGGTAATACCTCGCATTGGGAAGAAAAATACCACTAGAATAGGTTGTGTGTTGGTGGCGATTTGTTTTGTGTTGATAATTTTTGCAGGATTAACTCAAAATGAAACTATCCTCAAGGGTACGATGGTATTGTTTGGTATCGCCGCAGGAATTACCACCATCGGCTCTTTAAGTCTTATGTTAGATTTAACCGTAGCTGAAACCGCTGGAACTTTTGTGGGGGCTTGGGGTTTATCTCAGGCTATGGCAAGGGGAATTGCGATCGCCCTTGGGGGATGGGTATTAGATATTGGTAAACTTATCTTTAGCTCAAATCTATGGTTAGCCTACAGTAGCGTCTTTTTCTGTGAAGCCTTGGTGGCACTAGGGGCGATTATCCTCCTCAACAAAGTAAGCGTCAAGGAGTTTAAGGAATCTACCCGTAAAGCCACGGAATTAGTCATGGAAGGGGATTTAGACTAATTGACTATCGGGGTTAGGTTGTAGATTAAGCTACTCTACGATCAAAACTCCGACCATTCCTTCTTCTCGATGGTTGCCCACACTACAATAATACTCAAATTGCCCAACTTGATCCGCTGTAAATTCTACCGTACTACATTCACCACCTTCGCTCACCTGCTCCGTGGCAACCCCTAATTCATCCACAACCCAGTCATGGGTTCCCCCAGTGCTACACAAAGTAATCTCCATGGTTGAGCCTAGAGGAACAAATAAAGTGGGATTTACTTCCTCATCTCCATTAACAGAGAATTGTCTTCCTTCTGCATTCATGGCAAGGGTAATAGTGGGCTGGGTATCGGGCATTACGTTTTCATCCACCGTACCATCTCCTGAGATGGCATCATTTGGTACTTCTAACTCAGTTTGACAAGCGGCTAAACCAGCAAGAGCTACGACTGCTAGTAAAGGTTTTACTATGGTTTTTGCTCTAAGCATAGGATTAATTATCCTCCAAAAAAAATATTAAGTTTCGTTTGCATTCTAACGCACCCTTTGAAAAGTTGTTTTTCTGGGAGTACACATTGATATTTTTTAGAGTAATTATTAAGAATTTTTAATGGTGAAAAGGAATGACTAAAAAGGGAATAAATACCAGTAGCATCCAGCTGAGTTGATACCAGCGAAAACTGGTTAGGCTATCATCATCATTAATTAATGCCTCTATTCTTTCATGGAGTCGAAAGTTAATAAATGGGCAGACCACATCATGATCGAGGGGACTTTTTTCTTTCATAGCTGCCTGAGTAACTATTAACAAAGATTCTGCTAATAACAAAAAATCTACGGATTTTGAGGCGGTATTATCTGCCCTTAATTCCCTTAATAATACTAAGTCTTGCCAGAGAATATCGTTATTGGGTAGCCAAAAAGTAATTCTTTTACAATAAGATAAACAGAAAAATATTAATGGATCATTATGTAGTTGATGGGCGTTTTCATGGGCAATCACTGCTTCCAAATGTTCTTGCGATAACAGGTTAATTAGCCCTCGGCTTAATACTAAATATGATTTATTTACCAATGGAAATAAGCCTTTTTTTTGTCTTGAAAAACCCATTAGCCCAGCATAGGGAAAGGATGTTTTTAAGATTTTTGCCTGTTGCCCTAATATTTCTTCTTGGGTAAATTTATCTATTTTCTGGGAGATAAGTTTGATTTCTATGGCATAAACAACTAAGTTGATGATAGCGAAGCCTAGACAGAACCAAGCCCCTATATAACTAATGATTGTGGCTTGAAAACCCCACATTTGTCCTTCATAGCCCATGGCAACAATGGCAATGCTACTCATGAGAACGAGTAATACTGGAGCAATAAAAAAGAATAGGGAATAGTTCCAATTTTTTTGTTTTTTAAAGTAAGAAATCTGGCTCATATAGCGAATTATATAAGCACAAATAATGGCGAATAAAATTACTAAAAAGTGCATTTATTTTTCCTCCTGTGTCCTTTTTTTACGGATTTGTTCGAGGCGAGAGGCGATCGCACTTATTTGCTCAACACTGGCGGTATCAAGACTATCAGCAAAGGAAGCCACCAAATCAGGGTTGCTGACGGCCAAAAAACTTTGTAGCTGTTCATAGGATTGGATAGCTTGGGCTTGGGCTCTTGAAATTAAAGGAGTCCAGCAAAATGCCCGTCCTCGTTTCTGGTATTTTAACCATCCCTTTTTAGTAAGACGATGTAACACCGTAGTAACTGAAGCATAGGCCAATTCACGGTCTGGATCTGCTAAAATGCGATCGTGGATTTCCTTCACTGTAGCTGTACCTAAATCCCACAAAATTTCTAAAATCTCTTCTTCTAAAAATCCTAAAGAGAGTTTTTGGGGACGATATTTTGGTAAAAAGGACATAACAAACTTGATTATGGAAAATTAACTTACACTATTATCTATCAAGATTAACTAATAGTGCTGGTATTTTACAATTTTTATTTATTTCTTTTGCCAGTATTTAAAACTGAAAGAACCCACAAAAAAAGCAATTAAGAAGATAAAAGGGTTAACATTTTGTTGTACTAAAGAAGTGACTGCAGGACCTGGACAATAACCAGAAATACCCCAACCTACTCCAAAAATTGCCGCACCAAGGACTAAGAATAAATCAATATCATTACGGGTAGGAAGATAAAATTTATCGGCAAAAATGGGTTTTCTCATGGGTAGTATAAATCTAAAGGTGATGGCTGTAACTCCTACGGCACCGCCCAACACAAATATTAGGGTAGGATCCCAATTTCCTGTAACATCTAAAAAGCCGATTACCCGAGTGCGATCGACCATTTGAGAAATAGCTAATCCTAAACCAAATAATAAACCACTGAGTAAAGCTATTAGGTTAAATTTATTGTTCATATTCTTATATTATTAATTAATATTTTTTTAGATAATTAAGTTTAATTTATGGATTGTTTTACGCTGGTTTTTTAAAGTAAATTAGCTTAATAAATTAGTAATAAAAACTGTCACCATTGCTGTTATCAAAAATGTAACCACTGCCACCAATGAACGGGCGGAAAATCTTCCCAAACCGCACACACCATGACCACTGGTGCATCCATTGCCCATCCTTGTACCAAAACCGACTAATAAACCACCCACAATCATCAGTAAGGGTTTAGCATCGGGGATGGGGGTAGAGGGAAGGAAGGGTAAAAAGTATTCATAGATTAATCCTCCCAATAACATCCCCCCCAAAAAATACCAGCGCCAATATTCTTTTAATCTCCAATCTACGGCACCGTTTAACATTCCGCTAATACCTGCTATGCGTCCATCGAAGGCGAGTAAAATGGTTGCACTGATACCGATGAGGATTCCTCCACCTAAGCCCGTAATCCAGTTAAATTCGACCATATTCAATAATATTACTTTACTACTTGATTATATAGTGTTTTAGACATTAAATAAATATCCCCGACCATCCATAAACCTATTTTAGTTTCAGTCTAAGGGCGATCGGAGATACTTTGTGTTTTATTAAATTTTGAATATTACTTCAAAACGATGACAAGAAGCCATGATTTTAGAATAAGCCTAGGGTTAAAGACTCATCAATGGGGAATACAGATCCAGCACCTAACCAAAGGGTAACTAAAGTACCAAATAGGAATACAGTCATCGCAATGGGACGACGGAAAGGATTTTGGAATTTGTTTACGCTTTCGATGAAGGGTACTAACATGAGTCCTAAAGGAATGGCTGCTTGACAAGCAATCCCTAAAAGTTTGTTAGGCAGTACACGCAAGATTTGGAATACGGGGTATAAATACCACTCAGGTAAGATTTCCAAAGGGGTTGCAAAGGGATCTGCAGGTTCACCAATCATGGCAGGGTCTAGGATGGATAAACCAACGATTAATCCTAATGCTCCTAAAATACAGATAGGGAACATATATAGAATGTCGTTAGGCCATGCCACTTCACCATAATAGTTATGACCCATGTTTTGAGCTAATTTGGCTCTGAGTTTGGGATCATTAAGATCGGGTTTTTTGATTAGTTGAGAATTGGGGTTAGACATGATTAATGTTTGTCTCCTCTATGGTAGGCAATGATGGAAAATGATACGGGATAATTCCCATTGTATATCGATTATATCCGAGAGTTTTGTAACAATTGATGAATATTAAAAAGACGATTAACTGTGAGCTAATCGCCATTCTTGGTTATTCATGGTTTACAAAGGTCCAGAGATACCTTGTTTGCGGATTAGAAGGAAGTGCAATAACATAAACACTGCCATTAACCAAGGTAATACAAAGGTATGAATGGTGTAGAAACGGGTTAAGGTTGCTTGACCTACACTGGCTCCACCTCTGAGAAGTTCTACCATTTGATCTCCTACTACGGGAATAGCCGCAGGTACACCAGATACGATTTTAACGGCCCAGTAACCTACTTGGTCCCAAGGTAAGGAGTAGCCAGTTACACCGAAGGATACGGTGATTACAGCCATGGTCACACCCACGATCCAGGTTAACTCACGGGGTCTTTTAAAACCACCCGTTAGATATACACGGAATACGTGAAGGATTAGCATCAATACCATCATACTGGCGGACCAACGATGGATAGAACGGATTAGCCAACCGAAATTTACTTCGTTCATGATAAATTGAACAGAGCTAAAGGCTTCGGCAACGGTGGGTTTGTAGTAGAAAGTCATGGCAAACCCTGTGGCAAACTGAATCAAGAAGCAGGTAAGGGTAATTCCACCGAGGCAGTAAAAGATATTTACATGGGGAGGAACGTACTTACTACTAATGTCATCGGAAATCGCTTCTACTTCGAGGCGATCGTTAAACCATTTATAAACAGAAGAATCGGTTACTTGTTTTGTAAACATTAATAAGCCGTCAATAATGTAATAATATTATGGATAATTAGAGCTATTGTATGTTAACAACTCTTTAATAAAATGTAACATAGCTTTAAGCCTTATTGCTACTAAGCTGAGAAAAATATATCTTTCTCTTAATCTTTGGATTTGTTTTCTGAGAATAAACTACCATGACATTAATTTTTGAGTTTTTTGGAAAGGTCACGGTAGCCTTTTAATCGGGTAGATCTTGTGAAGATATATTCTGCAGAAAAAAGTTGATGAAAATGTTTAGGATAGGTCAGTGTTAGATGTTCACCCCCTTTCAACCTACCTAAGTTTTAAATATACAATTTTTATGTTTGTCGTTTATGGTCTTGCTCTGTTATTTAACGGAAACGTTTTTTGCGACGAGCAACGGCCTTACGTTTTTGTTTTTCGATGGGGGTTTCAAAGTGACGCAGACGTTTGATGTCGGCGAAGATTCCTGCTTTTGACACTTGTCTTTTAAAACGACGTAGTGCAGATTCGATGTTTTCGTTTTGTCCCACAACCACTTGGGTCATGCAATGTCCTCCTTTTTTTACTAAGTGTTTACATAACGGTTTTTTATTTTAACATAGCAAGTGGTGTCGTTGATGACGGTATGCCGACAAGTTTTGTGAACCATACAACACCACTCCAAGTATGTTCTATGCTTTACGAGAGTAGTACTCAATTACGAGTAGTTCGTTGATGTTTAATGCTACCCATTCACGTTCGATGACACCGTTTACTTTACCGATGTAGGTGTTTTTATCGAATTCGAGATGACTAGGAAGGTTAGCAAGTCCGGGGTTAGCAAGGTTGCTTTCTACAATTTTACGGGATTTTTCACGATCTCTGATGGCGATAACATCTCCGGGGCGACATTGGTAGCTGGAAATATCTACAACTCTACCGTTGACGTTGACGTGTCCGTGGTTTACTAATTGACGGGCTGCGGGAATGGTGGGTGCCATGCCAAGACGAAATACGGTGTTGTCTAGGCGCATTTCTAATAATTGTAATAATACTTGTCCTGTGGAACCACCTACACGACGAGCTTTTTTAACATAACGTACTAATTGTTTTTCGCTTACACCGTAGTTATAACGAAGTTTTTGTTTTTCTTCTAAACGGATGGCGTATTCGGAGCGTTTACGACGATTTTGGCCGTGTTGTCCGGGGGGATATTGACGACGGGCATTTTTGCGTGTTAACCCGGGTAAGTCCCCTAGGCGACGTGTAACCCTCAAGCGAGGTCCTGTATATCGAGACATAATTCTAGTTAATTTTTCTTTATTTTTACGAGTTTTGACCCAAACATATTATTTTACACTAATTTATTGTTTTTAACTTTTTATGGGCTATTTATTTTTTATCTTAAATGTGAGAGCAAGACTCCCGTTTAATTTCTCCCGAAAAAAATACCCACAGAAATAGAAGGGAGATGTAAGCGAACCAATAAATAAATCGAGGGACAGCGAGTCCTTGACTTTTCCAATAACTTAACACAAACAATATGTTTTGTGCTATGCTTAATAGCATAAGAGATTCTCTAAAGCAAAATGATAATTCTGGAGTATAAACTAAAAGGCAACCAATACCAATATCAAGCCATTGATGATGCTATTCGTACGGCTCAGTTCATTAGAAACAAAGCCTTGCGGTTGTGGATGGATGGTGAGAAAGTT